>JAYVSF010000114.1:0-3190 GCA_043775605.1 Myxococcales bacterium | reverse complement strand
GCGAACTCGCCGCCGCGGGTGATGATCACCGGCTGCTGGTTCTGGCCCTCCTTGAGCAGGTAGGGCATGCGGGCCTGGGCGGCCTGGATCTCGCGCGAGCGGAACGGCCGGCCGATCAGCCGCTTGGCCGAGTACACCGTGTTGCGGGGATCGATGATCCGCCGCTGCTTGGCCTCGACGCCGACGATGACCCCACCGTTGGGGTGGAACGACACCACCGACGGCTGGATCTTCACCCCGGCGCCGTCGGCCAACACCCGCGGCACACCGCCGGCGTCACAGGCCGCGACGACCGAGTTGGTCGTGCCGAGATCGATACCGACGATGGGATCAGCCACGGGTCCTCAGTCAGCCCCGGGATTGGGGATCGCGTCCGGGAGCGAGGAGAGGACGCGGTCGTACCACCGTTCCATCGTCGCCCGAAAAGGCCACATCCAGCCATAGGCCGGCCCGACGAACTGGTCGATCACGTGGCTGCGGTAACCGGTCGCGGCCGGCGCCGCCGGTCCCCACACCTCCGCCGCCGCCCGGATCGACTCCTCGTAGGCCGCGCGCTCGAACCGGGCCCGGAACCAGGCCAGGCCCAGCGGCAGCGGCGCGAGGAGATAGAGGAAGGCCATGCCGGGCAGGGTGTAGCGCTGGAACTGGCGGAGGTGGACCGCCTCGTGACGCAGCGTGCAGTAGCGCTCGTCGGGATCGAGGTCGTCCCAGTCGCTCGTGAGGTAGATGGTGCGGCCGATCGTCGTCTGGTAGTGGTCGAGATAGCCGCGCATCCCGCCGAAGGTGACGATCATCAGGCCGACGTGGATCGCGCGCTGCCCGCGCGCGTCGCGCTTCTTCACCAGCCGCAGGCGCGGGAACTCGAGCTCCAGCTCGTGGACCAGCTCCAGGTACCGGGCCTCGGGCTCCACGCCGGACATGGTAGCGCCCGTGGTCCATCCACCCAACTTTTCGCGGGTACGAGCGGGCGTGCGGCCGTGAACCGGCCACGGCCCGACGGCGCCCGCAGGGGCCCGGTCGATCCGGTTGACCCGGCCGGGCGCGATCCGTAGCGTCATCGCCCCGGTGGCCGTCGACACCAGCAAGCTCAACCCACCGCAGCGCGAGGCGGTGCTGCACGGTGGCGGGCCGCTCCTGGTCCTGGCCGGCGCCGGCTCGGGCAAGACCCGGGTCATCACCTATCGCATCGCCCACCTGCTCGACGGCGGCATCCCGCCCGACGCGATCGCGGCGTTGACCTTCACCAACAAGGCCGCCGAGGAGATGCGCGAGCGCATCTCGCACCTGCTCGGCGATCGCAAGCTGGCCCGCCGGCTGTCGATGGGCACCTTCCACGCCCTCGGCCTCGAGATCCTGCGCCAGGAGCGCAAGGCGCTGGGCTACCCCAAGGGCTTCGCGGTCTACGATCAGGCCGATCAGCTCGGGGTCGTGCGCGAGCTCCTGCGCGGGGTCAAGGACATGAACCGCGACGGCGAGCGCCGCTTCGACGTCAAGGCGATCCTGACCCGGATCTCCTTGGCCAAGAACGGCATGATCGAGCCCGCGGACTACCAGCCGCGCGAGGCCGACGACTACGACCTCATCACCGCCGACCTCTACCCGAAGTACCAGGAGGCCTTGCGGGCCTACGCCGCCTACGACTTCGACGATCTGATCGTCGAGCCAGTCCGGATGTTCGCGCGCGATCCGGCTGTTCGCGCGCGCTGGCAGCACAAGTTCCGGTTCGTGCTCGTCGACGAGTACCAGGACACCAACCGGGCCCAGCTCCGCCTGGTGCAGGAGCTGGTGGCGCAGCACAACAATCTCACCGTGGTCGGCGACGACGATCAGTCGATCTACGCGTGGCGCGGCGCGGACCCGACCGGGATCTTGAAGTTCGGCGAGGTGTTCGCGGGCGCGACCGTGGTCAAGCTCGAGCAGAACTACCGCTCGACCCGCACCATCCTGGCCGCGGCCAACGCCGTGATCGCCAACAACAGCCAGCGCCACGGCAAGGTGCTGTGGTCGGAGCTCGGCGACGGTGAGGTCATCACCCACGCGGTCGCCGAGGACGTCGAGCAGGAGTCGAAGTGGGTGGCCCAGGAGGTGCGCCGCCTGCACGAGGCCGGCCGGCGCTGGCAGGACGTCGCGGTGTTGTACCGGTCGAACTTGCAGGCCAAGGGCCTCGAGGACGAGCTGCGCCAGCTCGAGATCCCGTACCAGATGTTCGGCGGCCAGGAGTTCTTCGAAAGGAAAGAGGTCAAGGACGTCATCGCGTACCTGCGGGTCGCGCTCAACCCGCGCGACGAGCTGTCGTTGCGGCGCGTGATCAACTATCCGGCCCGCGGCATCGGCGCGACCAGCGTGGCCCGGCTGGCGGCGCTGGCCCACGCCCGCCACCAGAACCTGTGGGACTCGCTGCGCGAGATCGCCGCCGATGACGATCGCGGCCCGGGCCTGTTCGGCGCCGTGACCGCCGCGCCCGATCCCGACGCCTGGGGAGCAGCGCCCGCTGCGACCACGCCGGCGCCGTCGGCCGTGCTCGACGACGACGACGATCCCGACGGCTGGGGGCCGACCTCGGCACCGGCCCGGGTCGCCCGGGTCCAGGCCGAGCACGCCGACCACCACGAGGCCCTGCGCCCGGCCCTGCGCCGCGGCATCGGCGAGCTGGTGGCGACGATCACCCGGCTGGCGCGCGGGCTGAAGGAACAGGGCGCGGTGGCCGCGACCCGGGCGCTGATCGAAGACATCCGCCTGCACGCCGACCTCCACGACGCCGCGCCCAGCCAGTCGGCGGCCCAGCGTCGGATCGACAACCTCGACGGCCTGCTCGGCTCGCTGACCCGGTTCGCCGAGCGCACGCCGGGCGGCGGGCTCGACGCCCTCGGCGAGTATCTGCGCCGGCTGTCGCTCGAGACCAGCGACGACTCCGAGACCGGCGGCGACAAGGTGGTGATGACGACCTTGCACGGCGCCAAGGGCCTCGAGTTCCCGGTGGTGTTCATGGTCGGGCTCGAGGAGGAGCTCTTGCCCCACGCCCGGACCTTGAATCCGCAGGCCACCGATGTCCTGGCCGAGGACCACGCCAGCGACGTCAGCGAGGAGCGCCGGCTCTGCTACGTCGGCATCACCCGGGCCCAGCGCAAGCTGTACCTGACCCGGTCCTGCACCCGGGTCAGCCGCGGCCGGTCGATGGCGCGGACGCCGT
>JAYVSF010000113.1:0-13202 GCA_043775605.1 Myxococcales bacterium | reverse complement strand
CCACGGCGTGTGGACACCATACAGCGGCGCGGGTTCCGGGACATCGGCCGGGACGCACAACGGTCGGCGACGATCCGGATCGGCCCGGACACGCCATCTACCCCATGGTTGCGCAGGTTTGCGATCGTGGCATTTCGCCACGAGCCGTCGCGAGTTGCCCCGGCGCGTCACGGTTTTTTACACCCTCCGCGGCGGTCCAACCGTAGCCATTCTGACGGGTTGCCGCTCTGGATCTTCTCTTGCACTGCCGCCCGGACACTTCGTCCACCCGCGCGATCAACCGCGCCGACCAACGACGGCTTCCGGAGGTAACTCGACCATGCTGCAGACGATCTCGACCGCCTTCCACCGTGGCGGATGGGGCATGTGGCCCATCCTCTTCACCTCGATCGTCATGATCGCGATCATCGTCGAGCGAGCGGTCTTCCTGTTCAAGGCGTCGGTCGACAAGGACAAGCTCCTCGCCTTGCTCAAGAGCCAGGTCATGGCCGGCAACGTCCAGGGCGCCATCAAGGTGTGCTCGGGCAACCCGACCCCGATGACCCGCATCGTCCAGGCCGGCCTGATGAAGTTCAACAAGAGCGACGACGAGGTTCAGGCTGCCATGGACGAGGCCGCGCTCCGCGAGCTGCCCTAGGTCAACGCCCGCACCCCGTACCTCGCGATGCTCGCCAACTTCGCCGTGATGGCCGGCCTCCTCGGCACCATCACCGGCATGATCAAGTCGTTCGGCGCCGTCGCCGACGACGGCGGCGGCAACCGCGCCACCGAGCTCGCCAAGGGCATCTCCGAGGCCCTCAACTGCACCGCGTTCGGCATCGGCACCTCGCTGGTCGGTCTCCTCGGCTTCTCGCTCATCCAGGGCAAGACCACGTCGGTGAACGACGACATCAACGAGGTGACGGTCCAGGTCGTCAACCTGGTCGTCAACCACCGCGCCCAGATGCAGCCCCAGGGCTGATCACCCCGCCCGGGTCGACTGTTGACCCGGACCGACCTCGGTCCCGCACGCTCGCCGTGCGTCGACCGCGGTTGCACTCCACCCGGAGGTACCCATGGGTGCATCGATAGATACCGGAGGGAGCAAGAAGAGCTTCGACGTCGAGCTCAACATTGTTCCCTTCATCGACCTGATGAGCTGTCTCACCGCGTTCCTTCTGGTGACCGCGGTGTGGGTCAACATCGCGCAGATCACGATCACGCCGAAGGGCAAGCAGCGGCCGGACGTCGCCCCGCCCGACACCCCCGTGCCGGTGATCTCGGTCCTGCTCCAGCCCGACGTCGTCTACATCGGCGTCGGTCGGACCGACAAGTCCTTCCCGGTCACCCAGGCCAAGAAGGGCCCGGACGGCGAGTACGACTGGACCACGTTCGAGACCGACCTTGCCAAGCTCAAGGCCGAGGAAGAGTTCGCCGAGCGCGGTGACATCGAGATCGCGGCCGAGAGCACCAACCCGATCAACCCGGTCACCTACGACAACGTCGTCCACGCCATGGACATCGCGGTGAAGGTCGGGTTCACCCAGGTGAACCTGTCCGATCCCACGAGCCTGTCGTGGCGGCCCACGCTGTAGCCCCGGAGGAATCGCGATGTCCATCAACAAAGCAGGCCCCCGGCTCTATCGCTCGGTCCCGTTCAAGCACCTCGGCAAGGGCGGCGCGGCCGGGACCAAGCGGACGAGCAACGTCGCGCTCAACCTGACGCCGTTCGTCGACATGATGACGATCCTCGTCACCTTCCTCCTGATGGTGTTCTCGACCAGCGGCGAGCTGATTCAGGCCCAGAAGGGCGTCGAGCTGCCGAAGGTCGGCGCCGATCGCAAGGACGTGCTGCAGACGGCGCCGGTCATCATCATCAGCAAGACCGATCTCAGCTTCCAGGGCGCCCCGGTGGCCACCGTCGAGAGCCTGCTGCGCGAGGACAACCCCTCGCTCAAGATCGAGGCGCTGTTCGAGAAGATGCAGGCGGTCGCCAAGAAGCGGCAGGAGGAGATCGACCTGCCCTCCAACGAGAGCGACCGGCGCGCGCGCAAGCTGTGCGAGGAAGCCAAGCAGGGCATCGTCGACAAGAACAACCTGTGCCCGATCGGCCTGGCGATTCTCCAGGCCGACAAGGACACCGACGCCCGCCTCATCAACATGGTCGTCACCACCGCCAAGTACGCGGAGTTCGACAACCTCCTGTTCGCGGTGAAGAACAAGTGAGGATCCGATCCATGACGCTGAACTGGCGCCCCCTCGCGGGTGTGTTGTTCTCCGGCTTCCTGGCGCTTCAGCTAGGCGCGGCCGGCTGCGCGAAGGACGACTTCGACCCCGACAAGTGGATCCCCAAGCTGGGCGATCCGCAGACCAACGAGCGCGCGGTCACGCAGCTCGAGCGCCTCGGCGATCCCAAGGCGATCGATGCGCTGGGCAAGGCCTGGGACAAGCAGGGTCGGCCCGACCGCATGCTGCGAGTCATCATCAACCTGGCCCAGCCGCTCACCTCGGCGCAGACCGGCGCCGGCGGCGAGTACCAGTACTCCAACTACGGCTGCACCACGAAGGGCTGCACCGGCAAGGTCCGGCCGGCGAGCTGGGACAAGGCCCTGCCGATCCTGAAGTCGGCGATCGAGGAGGTCGACAAGGACAACCCGCGCTCGGTCGAGAGCGCGCGGCTGGCCGCCGAGGCCCTCGGCAAGTCGAAGATCGACGGCGCCCTGCCGATCCTGCAGAAGGCCGCCAACGAGGCGCCGGCCAAGCCGCTGCGCGGTCAGGCCATCCTGTCGCTCGGCGACCTCGGCGACCCGGGCGCAGTGGCGACCCTCGCCGGCATCATCAAGGAGGACTTCAACCCGCAGCACCCCGAGATCCACGGCGCGGCGATCATCGCGCTGGGCCGGATCAAGAGCCCGACGGCGGTGCCGGTCCTGCTCGAGGCGATGTACCGGCTGCCGTTCTTCTTCAAGCAGGTGCGGCGCGCGCTGGTGGCCTCGGGCGGCAGCGGCCCGGACTCGGTCAACGCCCGGGTCGCGAAGATCCTGACCGGCAACGACAAGGACATCGACGCGCTGTTCATCGAGAAGAAGCTCGACACCTACTGCGGCGACCTCGGCAAGGATCCGGCGCCCGCCGCCGAGTGTCTGCCGGTCGCGGCCAAGGACTACTACGCCGCGATCATCGCCGGCGACCTCTACGATCCGGCGGCGGTGCCGGCGCTGTTGACCGCGCTGGCCCGCGAGCCGAAGCCGGCCTACTACCTCGACTTCGCGCCCGGCCCGCCGGCCGCGAACGCCGCGCTCGACTCGCTGCGCAAGATCGGCTCGACCGACGCGGCGACGGCGGTGCTCGCCATCTGGACCAACAAGGACTCGCCCGTGCGGGCGATGGCGGCCAACGTCTTCTCGTACGTCTCGCACGAGGGCGCGGAGAAGGTCGGCACCACCAGCGCGGTCGACGCGCTCGGCAAGATCGCCGCCGACAACGACGCCGACCAGGGGCTGCGGCTCGAGGCCGCGACCGCGTACGCCCGCCTGGCCAACCGCAAGGATCAGGTCCAGATCTTGCGGACGCTCGCCGACAAGTACCAGGCCGCGAGCGACAAGGCCGCCAAGGAAGCCGACGGCGCGCCCAAGGCCGCCTACGAGAAGGTCAAGGGCCCGTACGACGCTGCCAAGGCCGCGCTCGACGCCGCCAAGAAGAAGGTCCGCGACAACGGTGGTGAGGGCAAGGCGCCGGTCGAGATGATCGACGCGATGACCAAGGCCAAGGCCGACTTCGAGAAGGCCAAGGACCCTTACACCAAGGCCAAGTCGGCGTGGAAGACGCTCCAGGACACCTCGGAGGCCTACCGCGGCTTCCAGCGGGTGTTCGAGACCCACATCGCCCGCCTCGAGATCGGGATCCACTGCAAGGACGACCTGGCCTGCCTGGCGAACAGCCTGAAGCAGACGCCCGAGGAGGTCTTCACCCGGGTCAAGGAGTACCTGAGCCCCGCCAGCCCGGCCGGCTACACCGATGACGACAAGAAGGAGCTCCAGGTCGCGCAGGTCGAGCGCGCCCTCCTCGATGTCGGCAAGCACGGCAAGGCGGCGGCCGCGCAGATCCCGGTGCTGCTCGAGGGCGTGAAGAGCAAGGACCGGCTGATCCGCCAGAGCGTCCTGCTGGCGCTACCCAAGATCGCCGAGAAGTCGGACCAGACCGTGATCGGGGCCCTCGACGCGGCCATCAAGGCGGCTCAGGGCGACACCACGCTCGCGGACCTCAACGCCGAGACCGAGGTGCTGCGCAGCTACTTCTCGGGCGCCGCGGGCGCCGCCGAGAAGCCCTGACCCGGCGACCACGTTCCGGAGGGCATCGGCGAGCGCCGCGCCTCTGGACTCGGCCGGGGTTTCGGGTTAGACACCCCCCTGCACGGTGGATGTAGCTCAATCGGTAGAGCACCAGGTTGTGGTCCTGGGTGTCGTGGGTTCGACCCCCATCATCCACCCCGCGCGGCGCCGAAAGGCGCCGTGTTTTTTTTTCGGCGGCTCGGCGACGGACGTGGGAGCCACGGCGTGAGGAAGCAGAAGTCGTGGCTGCCGCCGCTGCCGCCGACGCCGGCTGCGAGCCCGTTCGCGGGGCTGGCCGGCCTGCGCGACCAGCTCCCGGCGCAGCCCGAGGCGGCCGCGGTGCCGCCGACCCCCGCGGTCCGACCTGCGGTCGAACCCTCACCTCGCGGTCCCGCGCGCGCGGTCGTGCGCTACGAGCGCAAGGGCCGCGGCGGCAAGGAGGCCACCGTGGTCGAGAAGCTCGAGCTCGCGCCGACCGACCTCGAGCGGTGGTGCAAGGAGCTGAAGTCCGCGCTCGGCTGCGGCGGACTGGTCGACGGCGCGACGATCGTGCTGCAGGGCGATCTCCGGATCCGGCTCGAGCCGCTCCTGATCAGCCGCGGAGTCCGCAAGGTCACGATCTCGTAGCCGGTACCGCGCCGGCGCCGGCATGGTCTGGGCCATCGACAGGACGCGCAGGCGGCCGATCCGGACGGTGAGACACCGCCCGCTCGCCCGGGCAGCGATCCGGCGCCAGGATGCTAGACCTCCCTCCGATGCGTCGCCCCGTCCGCTGGCTCCACCGCTCCGCCGCGTGCCTGCACGGCACCGGCGTGCTCGACGACGGCGACCCGCCGGCGCCGGCGCAGCGTGGGGCCTGGCGACGGCGCGCCTTGCTCGCGGCTGCGATCGTCGGCGCCGGGGCCGCCGCGCTGACCGCGACCACGGTGACCGCGCCCCACGCCGCGCCGTCGTCGCCGGCGGTGCCCCGGATCGAGGTCCGCCGTGCCGCCGATCTGCCGGTGGTCGATCTCGGCTGGGTACGGATGCGCGATCACTTCCAGATCACCGTCGGTGCCGGCGCTGGCCACGGCGCCGGGCTCGGCGACCTGCTGGTGCTGTCCGACGCGACCTTCGCGCCGCTGTCGAGCTTCCCGCTCCACCGCCACGCCGGGGTCGAGGTGGTGTCGCTGGTCCTCGACGGCACGCTCACCGACGCCGAGCCGGGCCACGAGGTCGACCTGCCGGCCGGGACCGGCCAGGCCCTCGCCGCCGGCGCCGGCATCGTCCACGCCGAGGCCAACCGCACCGACCACCCGGTGCGCCTGGTCCAGCTCTGGCTGGCATCGCTCACGCCCGAGGCCGCGCCCACGTCGCAGGTGATCGCGCCCGCCGCCGGAGCCGCGCTTTCGCCGCTCGGGTTCGCCGTCCTCCGGCCCGACGTCCAGGTCCGCCAGGGCAGCCTCGCGGCCGGCCGGACCGAGGCGTGGACCATCGGCCGCGGTCGGGTCGGCTACGTGCTGTGCGCCGGCGGTCAGGTCGAGGTCGACGACGCCCGGCTCGACGACGGTGACGGCGCGACGTTGACCGCGGGCCGCTACACGGTCATCGCCGGCGGCGAGGCGCCCGCCCGGCTGGTCGTGATCGAGCTGCCGGCGCCGCGGCGCTGATCTGACTCTGACGCGCCCCGTCATCGAGTGAGCCACCGGCTCGTCACGCGGCCGTCGTCGAATCGTTCACGTTTGGGCGGACGCCGGGATTGCTAGAGCGGGGCCTTCGGTTCGACCATGCACGCGTCGGTTCGCCGAGGCTGGCGACCGCGCGGGGGCGATCGCGCTCGCACATCTTCCGGAGGCGTCATGGCCATCAAGCTCAGGGTCAATCAGCAAGACCACGTCATCGACTGTTCGCCGAGCACGCTGCTCGTCGACGCGCTGCGCGACAAGTTGCGGCTGACCGGCACCCACGTCGGCTGCGATACCAGCCAGTGCGGCGCGTGCACCGTGCATCTCGACGGCAAGTCGGTGAAGTCGTGCACGATGCTCGCGATCGAGGCCGAGGGCGCCGAGATCACGACCATCGAGGGCCTGGCCAAGGGCGGCGAGCTGCACCCGATGCAGGCCGCGTTCAAGGAGTGCCACGGCCTGCAGTGCGGGTTCTGCACCCCCGGCATGGTCATGAGCGCGACCGACCTGTGCATGCGCAACCCGGCGCCGAGCGAGCACGACGTCCGCCACTGGCTCGAGGGCAACCTCTGCCGCTGCACCGGCTACCACAACATCGTCAAGTCGATCCGCGCCGGCGCCGACGCGATGAACGGAGCGAAGTGATGACCACCCAGGGCATCGGCGTCTCCGTCAAGCGCAAGGAAGATCGCCGCTTCCTCCTCGGCAAGGGCCAGTACACCGACGACATCGTCCTGCCCGATCAGACCTACGCCGTGTTCGTGCGCTCGCAGCACGCCCACGCCAACCTGGCCAAGGTCGACACCGCCGCTGCCCGCGCCGCCGCCGGCGTGCTGGCGGTGCTGACCGGCGAGGACGTCGTCGCCGATGGGCTCGGCGGCATCCCCTGCGGCTGGCTGGTCAAGAACAAGGACGGCTCGCCGATGGTCGAGCCGCCGCACCCGTCCTTGGCCAACGGCACGGTCCGCCACGTCGGCGATCCGATCGCGATGGTGATCGCGACCTCGAAGGCCGCAGCCCGGGCCGCCGCCGCGCTGGTCGACATCGACTACGACGTCCTGCCGGCCGCCGGCCGCCTGGCCGACGCGATCGCCGACGGCGCGCCGCAGGTGTGGGCCGAGGCCAAGGGCAACGTCTGCTACGACTGGCACATCGGGGACCCGGCCACCACCGACGCCGCGTTCGCCGGCGCCGCCCGCGTCATCGAGCTCGACCTGACCAACAACCGGGTCGCGCCCAACGCGATGGAGCCGCGGGCCGCGATCGGCCACTACGACTCCGCCAACGAGCAGTTCACGCTCTACACCACCTCGCAGAACCCGCACCTGATCCGCCTGCTGATGGGCGCGTTCACGCTGCACGTGCCCGAGCACAAGCTGCGGGTCATCGCCCCCGACGTCGGCGGCGGCTTCGGCTCGAAGATCTACCACTACGCCGAGGAGCTGCTGGTGTCGTGGGCGTCGCGCCGGATCGGCAAGCCGGTCAAGTGGACCGCCGATCGCTCGGAGGCGTTCATGTCGGACGCCCACGGCCGCGACCACATCAGCCGGGCCCAGCTCGCGCTCGCCGCCGACGGCAAGTTCCTCGGCCTGCGGGTCCACACCTACGCCAACATGGGCGCGTACCTGTCGACGTTCGCGCCGGCGGTGGCGACCTACCTGTACGCGACGCTGCTGTCGGGGCCGTACGACTTCCCGGCGATCTACGCCGAGGTCAAGGCCATCTTCACCAACAGCGTCCCGGTCGACGCCTACCGCGGCGCCGGCCGGCCCGAGGCCAGCTACCTGCTCGAGCGCCTGGTCGACAAGGCCGCGCGCGAGACGGGCATCGATCCGATCGAGCTGCGCCGCAAGAACTTGATCCAGCCCGAGCAGTTCCCGTACCAGACCCAGGTCGCGCTCCAGTACGACATCGGCAACTACCAGGCGACGCTCGACCTCGCGCTGGCCGCGATCGATCACCCCGGCTTCCCCGCGCGCAAGGCCGAGGCTGCGGCCCGCGGCAAGCTGCGCGGCCTCGGGATGTCGACGTACATCGAGGCCTGCGGCATCGCACCGTCGGCGCTGGTCGGCGCGCTCGGCGCCCGCGCCGGCCTGTATGAGGCCGCCAACGTCCGCGTCCATCCGACCGGCTCGGTGACGGTGTTCACGGGCACTCACTCGCACGGCCAGGGTCACGAGACCACGTTCGCGCAGCTGGTCGCGCAGCAGCTCGGGGTCGCGGTCGAGAACGTCGACGTCGTCCACGGCGACACCGACCGCATCCCGTTCGGCATGGGCACCTACGGCTCGCGCTCGCTGGCGGTCGGCGGCTCGGCCATCATCAAGGCCCTCGACAAGATCATCGACAAGGGCAAGAAGATCGCGGCCCACCTGCTCGAGGCCAACGTCGCCGACGTCGAGTTCAAGGACGGCAACTTCCGGGTGGTCGGTACCGACCGGGCCAAGGCGTTCGGCGAGGTCGCGTTCGCGGCCTACGTGCCCCACAACTACCCGATCGAGACCGTCGAGCCCGGGCTCGAGGAGTCGGCGTTCTACGATCCCAAGAACTTCACGTTCCCGGGCGGCACGCACATGGTCGAGGTCGAGATCGATCCCGACACCGGCGTGGTCGAGGTGATCGACGTCGCCATCGCCGACGACGTCGGCGTGATCGTAAACCCGATGATCGTCGACGGTCAGGCCCACGGCGGCCTGGCCCAGGGCATCGGCCAGGCGCTGTTCGAGGAGGCGATCTACGACCGCGACGGCCAGTTGCTCAACGGCACGTTCATGAGCTACGTGATGCCGCGGGCCGCGGACCTGCCGAACTTCAAGGTCGGCAACCACGTCACCGCTTGCACCCACACCCCGCTGGGCGTGAAGGGCGTCGGCGAGGTCGGGGCGATCGGCGTGCCGCCGGCGGTCATCAACGCCGTCCTCGACGCGCTGGCGCCGTACGGCGTGACCGACATCTCGATGCCCGCGACCCCCGAGAAGGTGTGGCGCGCGATCCAGGCCGGCAAGGCCAACGGAAAGGGAGCGTGAGGAAATGAAGGACTTCGAGTTCCACCGTCCGTCGTCCTTGGCCGACGTCGTCGCGCTGCTCAAGGCCCGGCCCAACGCCAAGATCCTGGCCGGCGGCCAGAGCCTCTTGCCCGTGCTCAAGCTCGACCTCGCCGAGCCGTCCGACCTGGTCTCGCTGGCCAGCGTGCCGGCGCTCGACGGCATCTCGATCGAGGGCCAGGAGCTGATCATCGGAGCCCGCTGCACCCACGATCAGGTCGCGCGGTCGGCGATCGTCGGCAGCTCGATCCCGGGGCTGGCCGCGCTGGCCGGCGCCATCGGTGACGCCCAGGTCCGCAACCGCGGCACCCTCGGCGGCTCGGTGGCCCACGCCGATCCGGCGGCCGACTACCCGGCGGCGCTGGTGGCGCTGGGCGCGACCATCGTCACCGATCGCGGCAAGCACGCGGCCGAGGACTTCTTCACCGGGCTGTTCGGCACCACGCTCGAGGCCGACGAGGTGATCACCGAGGTCCGGCTGCCGATCCCGAAGAGCGCGGCCTACGCCAAGTTCGCGCACCGGGCGTCGAAGTACGCGGTGGTCGGGGTGTTCGTCGCCCAGACCGGCGGCGGCGCGCGGGTCGCGGTCACCGGCGCGTCGGCGAAGGTGTTCCGGGTCACGGCGATGGAGACGGCGCTCGACGCCAGCTTCACCGCCGGCGCGCTCGACGGCATCACGGTGGCGGCCGACGACCTCGCGTCCGACCTCGAGGCCCAGGCCGACTACCGCGCCCACCTGATCGGCGTGATGGCGAAGCGGGCGGTCGCGGCCTGCGGCGCATGACCGCGCCCGCGGTCGCCTCGGTCGACGAGCTGGCGACGTTGCTCGCCGGCCAGCGCTACCTCGCCGATCCCAGCCTGGCGACGGTGCTGTACCTGGGCCTGGTCCTGGGCAAGCCGGTGCTGCTCGAGGGCGACGCCGGGGTTGGCAAGACCGAGGTCGCCAAGGCGCTGGCCGCGGCGCTCGGCCGCCGGCTGATCCGCCTGCAGTGCTACGAGGGCCTCGACGTCAACTCGGCGCTGTACGAGTGGGACTTCGCCCGCCAGATGCTCGAGGTCCGGCTGGCCGAGGCCGCGGGCGCCAGCGGCGATCGCGCCGAGCTCGGCCGCGAGCTGTACGGCGAGAAGTTCCTGCGCCGGCGGCCGCTGCTCGACGCGCTGACGCCCGATCCGGCCGGCCCGCCGGTGCTCTTGCTCGATGAGCTCGACCGCACCGACGAGCCGTTCGAGGCGTTCCTGCTCGAGCTGCTGTCTGACTTCCAGGTCACGATCCCCGAGCTCGGCACGATCCGCGCCGCGCACCCGCCGATCGTGATCATCACGTCGAACCGGACCCGCGAGATCCACGACGCGATCAAGCGGCGCTGCCTGTACCACTGGCTCGGCTATCCGTCGGCCGAGCGCGAGCTGGCGATCCTCGCGGCCCGCGCGCCCGAGGTGCCGCCGGCCCTGGCCCGGCAGATCGTGGCGTTCGTCCAGCGGCTGCGGACCAGCGATCTGTTCAAGCTGCCGGGCGTGGCTGAGACCCTCGACTGGGGCCACGCCCTGGTCGCGCTCGGCTGCGTCGAGCTCGACCCCGCGACCGTCGAGGCCACCCTCGGCGTGCTGCTCAAGTACCAGGACGATCTGGCGCGCATCACCGGGCCGACCGCGAAGAGCCTCGTCGACGTCGCCCGCACCTCGGCGCCATGACCGAGCGTCCTGAGCCGACCGGCGCGCGGCTCGCTGCCAACGTCGCCCACTTCGTCCGCCTCCTGCGCCGCACCGGCTTCAAGCTCGGGCCCGGCGACACCCTCGCCGCTCAGCGCGCGGTCGCCGCGATCGACGTCATGCGCAAGGAGCAGTTCCACGCCGCTCTGCGCGCCACCCTCGTCCGCCATCACGCCGAGCACGACCTGTTCGACCAGGCCTTCCGGTTGTTCTGGCGCGATCCCTTCGGCGCGCTCGGCGCCCTCGGCCTGCTGCTGCCGCAGATGAAGACCCCGACCTCGCGCACGGTGTCGCGCCGGCTGAGCGAGGCCTGGCGGCCGCCGTCGTCGACCCCACCGCCGCCGCCGCCGCGCGAGCCGCCGCCGCGCATCGACACCTTCCTGGCCTACTCCGCCGACGAGGTCCTGCGCACGCGCGACTTCGATCAGCTGAGCGCCGACGAGCTCGATCGTGCCCGCGCGCTGATCCGCCGCCTCCAGGCCGGCGTCCGCCCGCTGCTCACCCGCCGCACCCGGCCCGCCCCGCGCGGACGCGAGCTCGATCCCGCGCGCACCGTCCGCGCCGCGCTGCAGCGAGGTGGCGTCGTGTTCGAGCTACGCCGCCGCCGCCGGCTCACCCGGCCGCCGACCGTGGTCGCGCTGTGCGACATCTCCGGCTCGATGGGCCGCTACTCCGAGATGCTGCTGCGCTTCCTCCACGCGCTGCTCCACCAGCGCGGCCGCGGCCACGTCTTTCTGTTCGCCACCCACCTCACCAACGTCACCCGCAGCCTGCGCGATCGCGACGTCGACGTCGCCCTGGCCCGCTGCGGCCGCGAGGTCACCGACTGGTCGTCGGGCACCCGGCTCGGCGCCTGCCTCCACACCTTCAACCGGGCCTGGTCGCGCCGGGTCCTGGCCCAGGGCGCCATCGTCATCCTGGTCACCGACGGCCTCGATCGCGACGACCCGGCCGGCCTCGCCGACGAGGTCGCTCGCCTGCGCCGCTCCTGCCGCCGCCTGATCTGGCTCAACCCCCTCCTGCGCTACGCTGGCTTCGAGCCGAAGGCCGCCGGCGTCAAGGCGCTCTTGCCCAACGTCGACGAGCACCGCCCCGTCCACGACCTCGACAGCCTCGCAGCGCTCGCCACCGCCCTCGCGCGCCCCGCCTCTCGCCGCGCCTGACCTGGTGCAGACTCGATGCGGATGCGCTGGACAGCCTCCGACCTGATTCTGGTGATGCCGGCCAAGGGTGGCTGGGCGTTTCTCGAGGCCAACGCAACCTGGGGCGCCGGCCTCAACGGCTGCGATCCGGTCGCGGTCCTCCCGTGCCTCGCTGCGGCGACCCGAGCGATGCCGCGCTGAGCGCCTGGGCATGTCTCGCCCCCCGAGGCGGGCGCAGGGTGACGTGAACCGGCCGGCGCCGTCGACGCCAAGCTCGTCCGTGAGCTCGCCGCCGAGGGATACAGCCGCCTTGCGGCACGGATCGTCCTGCGGTATCTTCCAAGGAAGAAACATGTCCTCCAAGGAAGAAACATGGCGCTCAACATCAAGCATCCCGACGCAGATCGTCTCGCCCGGCAGCTCGCGACCAGGACCGGCGAGTCTCTCACCGACGCGGTGTTGAACGCCTTGCGGGAGCGTCTTCTACGCGAAGAGGCTCGGCGGCGTGGCCCCGCCCTCCGGCGGGAGCTCGCGAAGATCCGCGAGCGGTGCTCTGCCCTTCCGGTGATCGACCCGCGCCCTTCCGACGCGATCATGGATTACGACGAGCACGGACTGCCTCGCTGATGGTCATCGACACATCGACTCTCATCGCGATCCTCAGCGACGAACCCGAAGCCTCCGCGATGGAGGACGCGATCGAACGCGACCCGATCCGGCTGGTGTCTGCGGCCACACTGCTCGAGGCGTCGATCGTGACCGAGGCTCGCTTCGGCGAGGCCGGCGGTCGCGAGCTCGACTTGCTGATACACAAAGCGCAGATCGAGATCGTCGCGTTCGATCAAGATCAGGCCGAGCTGGCGCGAGATGCCTACCGTACGTACGGCAAGGGTCGGCATCCCGCCGGTCTCAACTACGGCGACTGCTTCTCGTACGCGCTCGCTGTTGCGCGCGGTGAGCCGTTGCTCTTCAAGGGCAACGACTTCCGCAAGACGCCGATCGCGTCGGTGTTGTGAGCGCGGCGAGGCCACCGCCCGGCTGGGCGGTGAGCCAACGACGCACGCAGCCGGAACGAGTCGCGGTCCACGGGGAAAGCCATCATTCCTGATGAGCTGCTCCTCGCCATGCTTGGAGGCGAACACGTCGAGCGCGAGGTCCTTGAAGCGGTCGTGGTTCCGGCCGCCATCGAAGATGCTCCAGTCGAGCTCGAGCGGTGCCGCGCCCCGCGCCCGCAGCGGCCCACGTGGGCCCTGGTGCCCGGCACGCGGCCGCTTCGCCGGGCCCTGCTTCGGGGCGACAGCCGGGGACCTGGAGTGATCCCCGAGATCGCCG
>JAYVSF010000112.1:0-9939 GCA_043775605.1 Myxococcales bacterium | reverse complement strand
CGAGGGCGACTTCCTTCATCGCTTCGTCGCCGTTGGCGGGGTCCATCTGGTAGCTGCCCCGGTCGCCGAACTGCGGCGGCGATTCGGCGGCGTCGCGGAAGGGGCCGTAGAAGCCGGAGGCGTACTTGGCGGCGTAGCTGAGGATGGGGGTGCGCGTGAAGCCGGCGTCGTCCAGGCCCTTGCGGATGGCGGCGACCATGCCGTCGAGCATGCCGCTGGGGGCGACGAGGTCGGCGCCGGCCTGGGCGTGGCTGACGCACTGCTTTGCGAGGTTGGGCAGGGTGGCGTCGTTCTCCACGTCCAGCCCACCGCGATGCTCGCCCAGCACGCCGCAGTGGCCGTGGTCGGTGTACTCGCAGAAGCAGGCGTCGGCCATCACCACCAGCTCGGGGGTCGCCTTCTTGATCGCCTTGATCGCGCGCTGGACCACGCCGTTGCCCGACCACGCCTCGGAGCCGACGGCGTCCTTCTTCTCGGGGATGCCGAACAGCATCACGGCCGGGATGCCGGCGGCGTGGATCGTGGTGGCGAGCTCGACGGCCTTGTCGACCGACCAGACGCTCTGGCCGGGCATCGACGAGATCGGCTTCTCCACGCCGGTTCCGGGCGCGACGAACATCGGGTAGATCAGGTTGTCGACCGCGAGCCGGGTCTCGCGTACGAGGCGGCGGAGCCCGTCGGTGCGGCGCATGCGGCGGCCGCGGTAGTCGGGGAAGTTCATGGCTCCTGATACACCGAGCCGGGGCGGTTGACCAACCAGGTCGGCGCCCGGCGACTGCGGCCGGTGTATCCTGGGCGTGGCGTGATGGTCCGGCGCACGCCGTGGCCGGCTCCGCCGACCGATGTCCGTGCTCGATCTCGACGAATTCGTGGCCTGGCTCCACCTCCATGGAGTGCGCGGCGAGCACCTGGAGCTGTACCGCCAGGGCGCCGCGCTGGTGCTGCGCCAGGTCGACGTCGACGATGCGATGGTCCGCGACGTCCACATCGACGCGGTGCTGCAGGCCGAGGCCGAGGCCGGGGCGTCGCCGCGCCGGCTGGCGAACCTGCAAGCGATCGGCGCCCGGCTGCAGGTGTTCGCCGCCGAGCTCCAGGGCCAGGCGCCGGCGCCGCTCGCCGACGAGTGGCCGACGCTCGAGCTGGCCGACGTCCCGCGCGGCAGCGGCCGGCGGGCCCGGCTGTCGCGGATCTCGCAAGCGCAGCTCGCGGCCGACGATCCCGACAGCGCACCGCGCGGCACGATGGTCGACGATCTCGCGCCGCCACCCTCGGTGCCGACCCTGGCCCCGGTCTCGACGATGGAGGCCCCCGGCTCGGGCCCGCCGAGCGAGCGGCGCCGGCCGAGCACGACCGCGCCCCCGGTCGGCAGCCGGCCGTCGGTGCCGGCGTTGCCAGTCCCGTTCACCGACGGGCCACGCCCCGGCGTGCTGGCCGGCACCAGCCGCGCCGCGAGCCTGCGCGATCAGCGGCCGCTGCCGGGCTGTGTCTGTCGGACCCGGTCCGAGGTCTACGCCGACGACCTGTGGTCGATGTGGGGCAAGGTCTACCTGTTCGCGACCACCGCCGTCGGGTTCGTGCTGGCGCTGATGTGGAGCCGGGTGGGGTCGATGGCGGTGGCGATGGCCATCGTCGGGCTCGGCGCGCTGGCGACCGCCGCCAGCCCCGGCTGGCGCTGCACCGACTGTCAGCGCTGGATCGAGCGGCCCGGGCTCGATGGCGAGCAGCGCCGCGACCAGCGCCGGCGCACGATCACCTTCGCGGTGCTGGGCGCGCTGCTCAGCGTCGGCTGCGTGGTCGCGGTCGTCCAGCTGCGCGCCGAGCGGGCCGAGGAGCGCCGCACCCGGCGCGTGCTGCAAGATCTCAAGTCCACCGACGACGCCGCGCCCTGACGCCGCGCCCTCGCGGTGGTCACTCCTCGGTGCCGCCCCACAGCTGATCGGGCGGCGTGATCGGCATCGACGCGTCCCAGGCCCGCACCGCGGCCTCGCACCCGCGCTTGATCGTGCCGAGGTCGAGGGCCGGTCCGCCGGCGCGCCCGGCCTTGACCATCGCGATACCGTCCCGCGCCATCCGGCCCCGGTCGTAGCGGGTGCCGTGGTGGCCGGCGCTCTTGAATCGGAGGTCGGCGTAGGCCTGCAGCGCACCGACCGCGCCCTTCTCGACCTGATCCATGATCCAGCCGTCGGCCCGGCTCGCAGTCATGGCCACGAACGCGGTGCCCATGCAGTCGGCGGCCAGCTCGGTGTGGCGCACGGTCTTGTCGCCGTCGAACGGGTCGCCGTACCAGTACTGGAGCTGGTGGGCGAACTCGTGGGCGAACGCGACGGTGACGCTGTACATCGAGCGTTCGTCGTCGGGGATGAGCTGGTTCATGCCCAGGATCGCCGCCGGCTCGAAGGCGATAAAGCCGCCGCCGGTCGACAGCGCGACCCCGACCCCGGCGCCGGGCACGATGCAGACGTGGTGACCGTCGATGTCGGAGCCGCCGGCGTCGCGCAGGGCGACCATGATCTGCTGCAGGTCGTCGATCACGCCGGCGGTCATCGCTCCGACGGTGACGGTGGTGCCGACCAGCACGGTCGCGGGCGGCAGCACGATCGAGTCGGCGAGGCCGAGCGCCGGCGCGGTCGCGGTCCAGCTGGCGAGGTCGCAGTGGGCGGCGTCGTGGACGCTGTAGACGCCGAAGGTGCGGTCGCCGGACAGCCACTTCTCGAGCGGCGCCTGGGCCGGCGCCACCGCGGCGGGATCGGCGGGCTGGATCGCGCCGACCCCGCGCACGGTCGTGACCAACGGCTCGGACCGTGGCGGCGACGGCGGCGGACCGGCGCGGCCGGGACAGGCGGCGGTGGCGGCGACCAACGCCAGGAGATGGGGACGACGGACCGAGCACGAGGCCATGGCGCACGGTAGACCGGATCCGGGCCGGCTGGCACCGACCCGCGCGCCGCGGTAGCGTCCACGCGATGCCGAGCTCCGGTCAGGTGTGCACCGTCGCCGTCGCCGTCGCGCTCGCGAGCGCGTGCTCGCGGGCGCCCGCCAGCGGCACCGATCGGGGCAGCGGGCCCGCTACCGCGCTCGCGCCGACCAGCCCGCCGCCCGGCGGCGCCGTGACGCCCGCGGCGCCGGTCGCGACCGTGACCCTGGCCGGCACCGGCGGGCCACAGGTGGTCACCGTCGAGGTCGTGCGGTCGCCAGCGCTGCTCGAGAAGGGCCTGATGTACCGGCGGTTCATGCCGGCCGATCACGGCATGTTGTTCCTGATGGGCACCGTCGAGGACAACCACTTCTGGATGAAGAACACGCTCATCCCTCTCGACATCGTGTTCATCGCCGCCGACCTCACCGTCGCCGGCGTGGGCGCCAACGCGAAGCCGCTCGACCTGACGCCGATCAGCGTCGGCAAGCCGTCGCTCTACGTGCTCGAGGTCAACGGCGGCTGGATGGCGAGCCACGGCGTCGGGAGCGGCGCCAAGGTCACGTTCGCGAACGTCGACGCGGCCGCACGCTGACCGGCGGGGACTACGAGGTCGGCTCGTCGTCGTCGGGGATCAGGTCGAGCGGGTCGGTGGCCCGCCGCCACAACCGTCGCAACCGCCCGAGCTTGGCACGCGGCTCGTTGCGGTCGTCGGGCCGGGCGGACTCGCTCTTGCCGTCGGGCTTGCCGGCCTCGGCCCGCGGCTCGGGCTTGCCGGCCCCGGGCTTGCTGCCGTCGGTCTCGGCCCGCTTGATCCGGACCGCGGCCTTAACGTCCGGCTCGACGCCGGTGTAGCGCTCGCTGTTGGGGATGAACCGGACCTCGGTCTTGATCTCGAACGACAGCGTGGTCAGGAGCCGGGCGATCTCGTCGGACAGGTTGACTTGGGCCAGGAACTCGCGGACCTCGCGGGCGATGATCTCGAGGACCTTGTCCTTGGTGGTGTCGGCGGTGTCGGCGAGGTAGCCGGCGACGTTGGGGATCTGCAGCTCCTTGGTCAGCCGGCGCAGGCCGTCCTCGGTCGACGCCACCGCGCCCAGCCCGGCGGTGAACGTGCGCCGGACCAGGTCGGGGATGATGGCCTCGAGCCGCTCGCGCAGGGTCTCGTGCAGGTCGCGATCGCTGCGCGCAACGTCCTTGGTCCTGGGATCCTGCCCGTCGCCCGCGTCGTCGGAGGCCATGGTGGTGGCGTACCGCCCGGCCCTGCACCTGTCAACGCGGTGCGGCGGTGGGCCCGTGTTACCCTGGCGACGTGGACGCAGCCCGCCGCCACCTCCTCGGCGTCGAGTCGGGCAACTTTCCCCCGATCCGCGCCGGACGTCCGTCCGAGGCGCCACCCGAGCGCGAGTCCCGGCCGCCGACCAAGGGCCTGCGCTTCCTCAAGGCCTACTGGTGCACGTTCCGCGTGATCGGCAGCTACCTGTGGCTGCGGTTCTGGGCGCGCTGGCACTCCGACGAGTGGGTCAACCATCACCTGCACGCGACCCACATTCGCAACGCCCGCCGCATCGAGCGCACGATCGCCGAGCTGCAGGGCCTGTTCATCAAGGTCGGTCAGCTCATCAGCATCATGACCAACTTCCTGCCGGAAGAGTTCCGGCGGCAGCTCGAGGGCCTCCAGGATCACGTCCCGCCCCGGCCCTACCCCGACATCGAGGCCCGGATCCGCGAGGAGCTGGGCGCCGCCCCCGACGAGCTGTTCGCCGCCTTCGAGCGCCGGCCGGTGGCGTCGGCGTCGATCGGCCAGGTCCACAAGGCGACGCTGCCGACCGGCGAGGCGGTCGCGGTGAAGGTCCAGTACCCCGACATCGACGAGCTGGTGAAGGGCGACCTCAAGACCCTGCGCCGCATCTTCGCGATCGTGCAGTGGTTCGTACCGTACGAGGGCCTCGACGACGTCTATCGCGAGATCCGGGCGATCGTGCTGTCCGAGCTCGACTTCCGCGACGAGGCCGACCACGGCGACGAGATCGCCGCCAACTTCCCCGACCGGCCCGAGGTCGCGTTCCCGCGGGTGGTGCGCGAGCGCTCGACCGCGCGCGTGCTGACCACCCACTTCGAGCCGGGCGTGAAGATCAGCGACGTCGCCGGGTGCAAGCAGATGGGCCTCGATCGCGCGCTCCTCGCCCGGCAGGTGGTCGAGGTCTACTGCCAGCAGATCTTCACCGACGGCCGCTACCACGCCGATCCGCACCCCGGCAATCTGCTGGTGCGGCCGATGCCGGCCTGCGACGGCACCGCCCAGCTGGTGTTCCTCGACTTCGGCGCGGTGGCGTCGATCTCGCCTGGGTTTCGCCAGGGCATCATCGAGCTGGTCCAGGGCGGCCTGACCCGCGACACCCGCCGGATCGTCAAGGCGATGCGGCAGATGGGCTTCGTCGCCAAGAACGCCGACGAGCGGGTGTTCGAGCAGGTGGTCGAGTACTTCAGCGAGCGCTTCCACGCCAGCATCTCGCTCGAGCACTTCAACCTCAAGGACCTCAAGCTCGACCCCGACAAGACCCTCGAGCGCAGCCTCGAGAGCCTGGCCGACCTGCGCAACATGGACATCTCGCTGCGCGAGCTGTCGGCCAGCTTCCACGTGCCCAAGGAGGCGATCGTCCTCGAGCGCACGCTGCTGTTGCTGATGGGCCTGTGCACCGAGCTCGATCCCACGCTCAACCCGATGACGGTGATCAGGCCGTACCTCGAGCGGTTCGTGCTCGGCGACAGCGACTGGTCGGCGCTGCTGGTCGAGACCAGCCGCGACGTTCTGATGGGCGCGGCCGCCCTGCCCGGCGATCTGCGCAAGTTCATGCGCGCCGCCCACGCCGGCGATCTGCGGATCCGGTTCCACAATCTCGAGGCCTCGAGCCAGCTCATGTACCGGCTCGGTCACCAGGCGATCTTCGCCGCGGTCGGCATCGCCGGCGCGTCGATCGCGGTGGTGCTCGAGGGTCGCGGCGAGCTCGAGCGGGCCGAGTGGGGCTGGTGGACAGCGCGGATCGCGGCCGTGATCCTGGTGTGGAGCTGGTGGAGCTCGCGCGGCCTGTTGCGGCGCAAGCGATGACCGGCGCCGCCCGGCTGCAGCTCGGCGTGTTCGGCGCCGGCTCGATCGGCTGCTACGTCGGCGGCATGCTGCTGGCGGCCGACGCCGCCGACGTCGTGCTGGTCGGCCGGCCGCAGCTCGAGCGCGAGCTGGCGCCCCGCGGGTTGATCGTCCAGGACTTCGACGGCGCGCCGCGGACGGTGCCGCCGTCCCGGGTCCGGTTCGCGACCGCGACCGGCGCGCTGGCGGGCTGCGACGTCGTGCTGTGCTGCGTGAAGAGCCAGCACACCGACGACGCCGGTCGCGATCTGGCGTCGGTGCTGGGCCCGGACGCGATGGTGGTCAGCCTGCAGAACGGGGTCCGCAACCCCGCGACCCTGCGCGGTCACCTCGGCGCCCGACCGGTGCTGGCCAGCATCGTGACCTGGAACGTCGTGGTCGCCGACGGCGGCGCGTACCGGCGGGCCACCAGCGGACCGCTGATGCTCGAGGCCCACCCCGATCCGCGCGGGTCGGCGCTGGCCGCGGCCCTCACCCGGGCCGGCATCCCGGTCGAGGTCCACGCCGAGCTCGCCGCGCACCAGTGGACCAAGCTCGTGGTCAACCTCAACAACGCGATCAGCGCGCTGTCCGACGCCGCCACCGGCCGGCTCATCCTCGAGCCGGGCTACCGGCGGATCGTGAGGGCGGTGGTCAGCGAGGGCCTCGCCGTCGTGCGCGCGGCCGGCCTCGCCACCGCCCGCTTTGGCGGTGTGCCGCTGCGCTGGATGCCGCGCGTCCTCGGCTTGCCGACGCCGCTGGTCAAGCTGGTCACCCGCCGCCAGCTCAAGGTCGATCCCGCGGCGCGGTCGTCGATGTGGCAGGACCTGACCGCCGGTCGTCCGACCGAGGTCGAGTACCTCAACGGCGAGATCGTCCGGGTCGCCGAGCGCGCCGGCGTCGCCGCCCCGCTCAACCACCGCATCGTCGAGCTGATCCACGCCGCCGAGGCCGCCCACGCCGGCTCACCGAGGCTGTCGGCCGCCGACCTCTGGCGCGCGATGACGACCTGACACGGGTCAGGTCGCGGGCGGGGATGCTGCGCTCGGGACCGTCGCCCGGTGCGCTCGGCCGCCGCGGCTACTGCCCGGACTTCTGTCGGCGCCGCTTGAGGAGTGTGCGGCTGGCGAGGGTCCGTAGGCGCTCGAACACCTTCTGCTGGGCGAGCGCGGCGGGGTCGAGGTCTGGCCCGGCGGCCGTGCGCTTGGTGTACTTGGTTTTGGTCATGAGGGCGGCAGGGTACCAGGTCAGGTCGCGGGCGGGGTCGCGGTCGGCTTGAGCTTGACGGTGACGTTGAGGTTGGCCGAGCCCTTCGACTTGACGATGAAGATGCCGCCCTCGGCCTCGAAGGCCAGGCCGATCTCGATCTCGATCTCCGAGATCGAGGCCTCCTTGGCGAGGTCCTTGTAGACGTTCACGAACGGGCCGGTGATGTGACGGAGCACGTCCTCGATCTGGTTCCAGCCGCGGGTGGCGAGCTCGCCGACGGTGGCGACCGCCTCGCGTCCGTCGGGGATGTCGACCTCGACGGAGAGCCCATCGGACAGCTTCATGACCCTGGTGTTGCCCATGCCGTCAGGTACCACGCCGGGCTGGTGCCGTCCGGACCCGGCCGCGATGACAGGGACGGCCGGGGCTCGTAAGATGACCGCGATGCGCCGCCCCCTCGCCGAGCTGTCGCCGGACGCCGGCGCCGACGACGGCACGGTCCTGACGGCTGTCGATCGTGGCGACCTCGAGCCGGCCCTGCGCCTGCTGATGAAGACCCACGGCGACGCGATCTACCGTTACTGCGTGTCGCGCCTGGGCGGCGAGCAGGCCGACGACGTCCACCAGACGGTGTTCATCGAGGCCCACCGCGACCTGCCTCGGTTCGAGCGGCGTTCGAGCCTGCGGACCTGGCTGTTCGGTATTGCCAACCACCGCTGTCTCGACCACATCAAGACCCGCGGCCGGCGCGACCGCAGGTTCACTGCGACCGAGGATGTCGGCGTCACCGAGCCGTCGGCCGAGCCGTCGCCGTTCGACCAGGTGTCGAGCGCACAGCTCCGCGCCCTGCTCGAGCACTGCCTCGAGCAGCTCGCGCCGGCCGCGCGCAACGCGGTGCTGCTCCGCCACCGCGACGGCTTCCAGTACGAGGAGATCGCCCGCTTCCACCGCGAAGCGCCCGGAACCGGTGAGGAAAAGCCCGGCACCTTGCAACAACGCGTGGCCCGCGCGCTTCCGGTGTTGCGGAAGTGCGTCGAGCGTCGCCTCAAGGACACAGAGGTGCCATGAGAGTTCGTTTCACAGGCTCGTGCCCGGGCGAGGGGCGCGGAGGACGGCGATGACCTGCGCGCACTTCGACGTCGAGGGCCTGGCCCGGCTGGAGGCCGGTCGGCCCGACCCCCACGTCGCCGACTGCGCGGACTGCCAGGCGGCGCTCGCCACCTACCGCCGGCTGACCGACGCGCTCGCCGATGTCGGGGCCGAGCTGCGCCCGCGGGCGGGGTGGGAGGACGAGGTGCTGACCAAGGTGCGTGTCTCGCAGGCCTCGCCGGCGCCGCGTCGCACGCGCTGGTGGCTGGGCGCCGGGGTCGTCGCCGCGCTGGCGGCGGCGGTGATGGTGCTGCTGCTGCGGCCGCGGCCCACCCCGGAGCTTCAGGCCAGCGTCACCCGGATCCGCGGCAGCGCCATCGTCCGTGGCGACGGCGACGCCTGGATCGCCGGCGACGCCATCGCCGCGCGCTCGCCGGTCGCAGGCGGCGCGGTGTGGATCTACCGCGGCGACCGGCCGGTGCTGATCTGCGATGCAAGGTCGCTTGCGCCGCCGACCTGCGTGCGCGACGGGGCTGGCGTCCGGGTGGTCGGCGTCACGGTGTCGTACGGCACCTACGACGTGATCGCGTTCGGCCAGGCCGCACCCGGTCCGGCGCCCACCGACGCCGACGGCGCCCGCGCCCTGCTGGTCGACCCGCAAGTCCGGCGCGCGACCACGCACTTCGACGTCCGCTGACCGACGCCGCAGCGATCAGCCGTCGCCGCTGCCGCCGGCCTTGCCCTCGTCGTGGACGAAGGCGGCCTTGGCGAGGTCGCGGTTCATCATCGCGATCGTGTCGCGGCTGATGCCCTTGGGGCACGCCGCCTCGCACTCGTAGTGGTTGCTGCAGTTGCCGAAGCCGGCCTCGTCCATCGCGGTGACCATCGCCCGGGTCCGACGCGCGCGCTCGGGCTGGCCCTGCGGCAGGCGGTGGAGGTGGGCGAGCTTGGCGGCGACGAACAGCATCGCCGACGAGTTCGGGCAGGCCGCGACGCACGCGCCGCAGCCGATGCAGGCCGCGGCGTCCATCGCCCGGTCGGCCTGCTCCTTGGGCACCAGCACCGCGTTGGCGTCGGGCGCCGAGCCGGCGTTGGCGGTGACGTAACCGCCCGCGGCGATGATCGTGTCGAACGCGGTGCGATCGACGCACAGGTCGCGCAGCACCGGGAAGGCGCCGGCCCGGAACGGCTCGATCCAGATCTCGGCGCCGTCCTGGAAGTAACGCATGTGCAGCTGGCAGGTGGTGGTGCCGGCGTTGGGGCCGTGCGGCCGGCCGTCGATCACCAGCGAGCACATGCCGCAGATACCCTCGCGGCAGTCGTGGTCGAACGCGACCGGCTCCTCGCCCTTGGCCTGCAGCTGCTCGTTGAGGATGTCGAGCATCTCGAGGAACGACGCGTGCTCGTCCACGCCCGCGACGCGGTAGGTCTTCATCGCGCCCGCGCTCTTGCGGTCGGGCTGACGCCAGATGTGCAGCGTGAGGCTGAGGTCCTTCATGATTGATCCTCGGACCGGCTCACGCGCTTCGCGCGCTCGGGCTGGCCCTGCGGCAGGCGGTGGAGGTGGGCGAGCTTGGCGGCGACGAACAGCATCGCCGAC
>JAYVSF010000111.1:0-23032 GCA_043775605.1 Myxococcales bacterium | reverse complement strand
AGGCCGAGCAGCTCGTCGGCAAGATGCTGACGATGATGGAGAGCGTGGCCGGCGCGGTCGAGACCAACAGCGCCGACTGCGGCGCGATGGCCTCCGCCGTCGAGAAGGTGATCGCCGACAGCCAGCCGCTCATCGCCGAGGTCAAGGCCGCCGGTGGCAGCTCGGACAACGACAGCAAGATGGAAGCGTTGATGGACAAGAGCAAGGCGCGCAGCGAGGCGCTCACCGCCAAGATCGGTCCCGGCATGATCAAGTGCGGCAGCGACCCCAAGCTGCAGGAAGCGCTGTCGAAGCTCAATCTGTGATCTCCGGATCCGACCGCTGGCAGCCGGATCTCCGTCGTGGCACAACCGGGCCATGAGCCGGCGCGTGCTATCGATCGTCGTGGTGGCCCTGGTCCTTGGACTGGGCGTAGCCGGCTGCGGCGGCAAGGCACGCGCGCCTGCGACGACGCCAGTGGTGGGGTCGGCCACCGCCGCGCCTCAGCCGGTGTCGCCGGTGTCGCCGGTGTCGCGCGAGCCTGGCGACGCCACCCCGGGTGGCAAGGCGCTCAGCGACGCCGACGTCGAGGAGCTCGGCGGCAAGATGCTGGGCATGATGGAGAGCGTGGCGACCGCGGTCGAGGGTAGCGCCGCCGACTGCGGCGCGATGGCTGCCGCGGTCGAGCAGGTGATCGCCGACAACCAGGCGATGATCGCCGAGGTCAACGCCGCCGACGGCAACCCCGACAACGCCCCCAAGTTCGAGACCTGGATGGACAAGAACAAGGTGCGCACCGACGCGCTCACCGCCAAGCTCGGCCCCGGCCTGAAGAAGTGCGCCGCCGATCCCAAGGTCCAGGAAGCGTTCTCGAAGCTCTCGCTATGACCACGACCCGGATGTGCTTCGGCCTCGCGACCGCGCTGCTGGCGGCCGGCTGCGGCACGTCGACTCCAGCGCCGCGCCAGCCCGCGCCCGCCGCTGCGGCCGCTGACTCGTACGCCGCGGCCGATCCGCCGGCGACGACCGCGACCACCGGACCGCCGATCGATCGTCTGCCGGCGCAGGTCGACGCGATGGTCCGCGGCTACCAGGCGATGGCCGCGGCCGCCGGCCCCACCGAGCCATGCCCGGCGGTCGCCCAGGCGATCGTCGGGACCGCGACCGCCACCGGCGCCGATCGCCAGGCGGTCCGCGCCGCCGCCCGTGGCGAGCGCGCCGCCGACGTCGACGCCCTGATGGTCGCCGCCGGTGACCGCCTCGGCCCGGCGGTGGCCACGCTCGACGCCGCGGCGGTCCGCTGCGCCAGCGAGCCGGCGGTGGGCCGCGCCCTCGACGCGCTCGATCGCTGATACTGGAGCCGCCATGACCCCGACCGTGCGCTCGTCGATGTCCACGCTCACGCTCTCGCTCTCGCTCTCGCTGCTCGCTGCGCTGGCCCTGCCCCCCGCCGGTTGCCGGGGCAAGGCCGCGAGCGCCCCACCCGGCCCGACCGCCGGCCTGGAGCGCGGGGCGTGTCGGCCCGATCGCAGCTGCGATCGCGGGCTGACCTGCATGTCGGACCTGTGCGTGCGACCGCCGGCGGCAGACTGCGACAAGGTCGGCGAGAGCGTGGCCTACCTGATGCTCGACAACTACGCGCCGCGCGAGGAGCGGGCCGCGACCCGCGCCCACATCGCGCGCCAGTGTGTGGACCAGGGCCTGTCAGCCGACGACGGCCAGTGCCTGATCCGGGCCAGGAGCAAGGGCGACCTCCGGGCCTGCCCGCGCGTGGTCGGGTTCGGTGACTGCGCGCGGATCAAGGCCCACCTCGACGGGCTGCAGGCCGGCAACGGCGTCGACGCCTACCTGGTGACCGGCGCCGATCGGATCGCCGCGCGCTGCCGGACCGAGGCGCCGACCCTCGCGTTCGAGCGCTGCGTGCTGGCCGCGCTGGCCCTCGCCGACGTCGACCGCTGCGCCTGGTGACTCACGAGCTAGGCCCGCGCGAGATCCGGACTAGGCTGAACGACCGATGAGCTGGCTGGTCCGAGCGCTCGGGCTCTCGTGCGCGATCGCGCTGCTCGTGATCGCGCGACCTGGCCCAGCGATCGCCGACGACGCCGGGCCGCCGATCGCGCCCTTGGTCCTCGTCGATGCCGGGGTCGACGCCGCGCCGGCGGTCCCCGTCGACGCCGCGCCTGCGCCGGTGATCGCCATCGACGCCGGGCCCGCGACGGCCGTCGACGCCGCGCCCGCGCCCGCGCCCGCCACCGCCACAACGCCGACCGAGCCGGCTGCGCCACGTCGCGCGATGGCAGTGATCAAGCTGATCCTCGGCCTCACCGCCATCTTCGTCCTCGCCTACCTCGGCGGCCACCGCCGGGTGGTCGCGCTCGAGGGCCGGCTCGGCATCAGCGGCATCATCGCCGCCGGCTTCCCGATGATCGCGCTCGGGGTCGTCCTCCGCCAGCCGGAGATCGGCATCCTCACCGACGACGTCCTCGGCCGCCTGCAGCCAATCCTCCACTTCGGCCTCGGCTGGCTCGGCTTCATCATCGGCGCCCAGCTCGACATCCGCCTGCTCGATCGCGTCCCCCGCGGCACCGGCTACCTGATCGTCGTCGAGGCGCTCGGCCCGTTCGTCGCCACCGCCGCCACCTGCGCCGGCCTCGCGCTCGCCCTCCACCTGTCGCACTGGCGCCTGCCGGAGTTCTGGCGCGACGCCATCGTCCTCGGCGCCGCCGCCGCCATGACCGCGCCGCGCCGGTTCCGCGGCTTCGCCAGCCCGGGCTGGCACGAGGGCAAGGGCGTCGATCACCTGATCGCCCAGCTCGACGAGATCGTCGGCGTGGTCGGCCTCCTGTTCGTCGCCGCCTACTTCCGCCCGACCGAGGTCGGCGACTGGCACATCCCCGGCACCGCCTGGCTGTTCGTCGCGATCGGCCTCGGCGTCGTGGTCGGGCTGCTGATCTTCGCGATGATCCGGGTGCCGACCTCGAGCGGCGAGTTCCTGGCGGTCGTGCTCGGCTCGGTCGCGTTCGGGGCCGGCCTCGCCGGTTACCTCGACCTGTCGCCGACGGTGGTCTGCTTCATCGCCGGCGCGCTGGTCACCAACTTCCCCAACGATCAGCGGGCCGAGGTCTTTCGTATCCTCGGCCACCTCGAACGCCCCATCCACCTCCTGTTCCTGGTCCTGGCCGGCGCGAGCTGGGACGTCACCGCCGCGGCGCCGTGGCTGCTGGTGCCGGCGTTCGTGGCCGCCCGCATCGTCGGCAAGTGGCTCGCGGTGTCGTTCAGCCACGCCGCGGTCGGCGCGGCGCTGCCGGCCAGCTTCGTCGACCACCGCACCCTGGTGTCGCCGCTGTCGCCGCTGGCGATCGCGCTGGTGCTGAGCCTGCAGGGCACGGCCGGCGGGGCGCCGAGCGCGTGGCTCCTGACCGTGGTGATCGGCGGCGCACTCCTCACCGAGCTCGTGGTCCAGCTGACCGCGTCACCGATCGAGCGCGTGGACACCGCCACCGCGCCGTCGGCCGTGGCCGCCCCCGTCGACGAGCTCGACGATCCGCCGCCGCCGATCGAGCGCGACGATGATGAGGGCCCGTCGTGATCCCGCTGCTCGTGCTGCTGGCGCTGGGCGGCCTGATGCACGCGGCCCGCAGCTTCGCCGGCGGCGCCCACGCCGGCGGCGCCGAGCTCGCGTTCGGCTTCCTGCTGCTGACCGCGTACTTCAGCGCCCGCCTGGTCGCGCGGCTCGGCCTGCCGCGCCTGACCGGCTACCTGGCCTCGGGCATCATCGTCGGTCCGTCGGTGCTCGGCCTGGTCGGCAAGCCGATGACCGACCAGCTCACCCTGGTCGGCGGGGTGGCGACCGCGATCCTCGCGCTGCGCGCCGGCGCCGAGATCAACCTGCGCGCGATTCGCCCGCTCCTGCCGGTGGTCCTCCGGCTGACCGGCTGGGCGGTGGGCGGGACCATGGTCGCGCTGGCCCTGACCCTGGTCGCGCTGCGGCCGCTGGTGCCGTTCCTCGCCGCGCTGTCGCCGACGGCGGCGCTGGCGGTGGCCGGCTGTCTCGCGGTGGCGCTGGCCGCGCAGTCGCCGGCGGTGGTGATGGCGCTGATCGCCGAGACCGGCGCCGAGGGCGTGCTGACCCGGACCGTCCTGACCACGGTCGTGATCGCCGACCTGGTCGTGATCATCACGTTCGGCATCGGCTCGTCCCTCGCCACGACGGTGATCGGCGGCGGCCTCGATCTCCAGGCCGCGTCCGGCGGCATCGCCTGGGAGGTGTTCGGCTCGATCGGCGTCGGCCTGTTCATCGGCCTGGTGCTGGGCGGCTTCCTCCGCTTCGTCGGCCGCGGCGCCGGCCTGTTCGCCGTGATGCTGTGCCTCTTGGTCGCCGAGATCGGGGGCGCGCTCCACCTCGACCCCCTGATCATCGCGCTCACCGCCGGGCTGTGGCTCGAGAACGGCTCGCGCGCCGACGCCCACGCGCTGCTGGCCGGGTTCGAGGAGGCGTCGCTGCCGGTCTACCTGGTGTTCTTCGCCCTCGCCGGGGTCAAGCTCCACCTCGCCGCGCTGTGGACGGTGGCGGTGCCGGTCGCGGTGCTGGTGGTGGTGCGCGCGCTCGGCTTGTTCGTCGGCGCCCGGATCGCCACCTCGGGACCGACGGTCGCGCCGATCCTGCGCCGCCTGGCCTGGCTCGGCCTCTTGCCCCAGGCCGGCCTGGCGCTGGCGCTGGCCGAGCTGGTCCGCCGCACCTTCCCGACGTTCGGCGACGCCGCGTTCGCGCTGGTGGTCGGCGTGGTCGCGACCAACGAGCTGATCGCGCCGATCGTCCTGCGCGTCGCGCTGGTCCGTAGCGGCGAGGCCGGCCAGCGCGCCCCCGCCGCCGGCGGCCACTGACGACCTCGAGCCTCTCGTCGCGCGCTACTCGGCGGCGAGCTGAGCGCGCAGCGCCTGCATCTCGGTCAGCTTGTCGGCCGAGACCTCGGGGTAGCGCAACGGCAGCTGCTGCACCGTCTCGACGATGATCTCGGCCACCGCCCGTCGCATGAACGACTTTGAGTCGGCGGGGATGGCGTACCAGGGCGCGTACGGCCGCGACGTCGCTCGCAGCGCCTCCTGGTACGCGCTCATGTACGCCGGCCACTTGCCACGCTCGACGAGATCGCCGGGGTTGAACTTCCAGTGGGCGTCGGGCTCGTCGATGCGCTCGATCAGGCGGTCGCGCTGCGCGTCCTTGCTGACGTTGAGCCAGAACTTGAGGATGACGGCGCCGTTGCGAGCCTGGTGTTGCTCGAACTCGCGGATCGACTCGTAGCGATCGCGCCACAACTGATCGAGGTCGACGGTGCCGCCGGGCAGGCGCTGGCCGCCGAGGTACTTGGGGTTGACCCGCACCACCAGCACCTCCTCGTAGTGGCTGCGGTTCCAGATGCCGATCCGGCCGCGCTCGGGCAGCGCGCGCGCGTTGCGCCAGAGGAAATCGTGGTCGAGCTCCTCGGCGCTCGGGCCCTTGAACGAGGTGACGTTGCAGCCGGCAGGGTTGACCCCGCTCATCACCGCGCGCAGCGTGCCGTCCTTGCCGGCGGCGTCGAGCGCCTGGATGACGATGAGGAGCGAGTAGCGATCGTCGGCGTAGAGCTTGTCCTGCAGCTTGGCCAGGCGGCCGACCGCGCGCTCGAGCGCCTCCTGGTTGTCCTTCTTGCTGGGGCCGTCCTTGGGCGGCGTGGTCGAGGCGCGGCTGACATCGAACGAGCCGTCGAAGGGCACGAGATACGGGCTGGCCACGGGAGTGAAGTCGCTGCTCATGCCCGGACGATACACGCGGTGGCGGTCCTTGCTATGGTCGAAGCGATGAGCACCGAGCCCCACGATCCAGCCACGCCTGGTGCACCCGCGGCCCCGCCCACGCCCACGCCCACGCCCACGCCCACGCCGGCGCCGACCCCGGCGACCGCAGGCGCAACCTCCGAGCCCCCGAGCCCGCCGTCGGTCGGCGGCGTCGAGGTCCGCGCCCGGGTGCTGGCCGAGGTCAAGGACGCGGTCGCCGCCGCCCGCGCCGCACAGACCCGGGCCGCCGCCGATCCGGCCGAGGCGGTCCACGAGGTCCGCAAGGCCCTGCGCCGGATGCGCGCCATCGTCGACGCGGTCGCGCCGGCGCTCAGCCGGGACGCCCACCGCGGGCTGCGGAAGGCGCTGATCGAGGCCCGCCGGACCCTGGGCCCGGCCCGCGATCGCACGGTCGCCCACCTGACCATCGCCGACGTGCCGGCCGAGCTGGTCGAGCACGCGCGCGCGCTGATCGCCGCGTCGGCGGCCCAGGCCCCGGCGCCGACCACCGAGCTCGAGGCGATCACCCGCGCGGTCGCCGAGGCCGACGCCCAGGCGGTCGCGCTGGCCGCGGCGCTGCCCGACGATCTCCGCGCCCGCCAGGTCGCGCGCGGGCTGGCCGTCACCTACGCCCGCGCCCGCCGGGCCCGCCGCAAGGCCCGCCGCTCCGAGCGCGCGATCCATCGCTGGCGGCGCCGGACCAAGGAGCTGATCTACCAGCTCGTGCTGATCGGCGACGACGAGCGCGGCGCCGAGCTGCGCCATCAGCTCCTCGACGTCGACGTCGCGCTCGGCCGGGTCGTCGATCACCTGCTGGTCAAGGACTTCGTCGGGCTGCACGGCGGCATCCTCGACGGGGCCGCCGCCGGTGCGCTGCTGGCCCACGTCCACGACGCGCTGCTCGACGGCCGCGACCAGGCGCGCACCAGCAGCAAGGCGCTGTTCGCGACCCGCCCGCGCACGCTGCGCAAGCACCTCCGTCGGGCCCTGCGCGGCCCGGCCGCGCCGACGGCGCCGACCACACCCACGACCTCCGAGGAGTAACGACAGATGGCCAAGGTCCTCATCATCGGCGCCGGTGGCGTCGGCGGCGTCGTCGCGCACAAGTGCGCGCTGGCGACCGACGTCTTCGATGACGTTCTGCTGGTCAGCCGCACGCCCGCGCGCTGCGAGAAGCTGGCCACCGAGATCGCCGCGGTCCACCGCCGCACGATCCGCACCGGCGGCCTCGACGCCGACGACGTCGCCGCCACCACCGCGCTGCTGGGGGCCGAGCGGCCCGACGTGGTCATCAACGTCGCCCTGCCCTACCAGGACCTGCCGATCATGGACGCCTGCCTCGCGGCCGGCGTGAACTACCTCGACACCGCCAACTACGAGCCGCCCGACGTCGCCAAGTTCGAGTACTCGTGGCAGTGGGCCTACCGCGAGCGGTTCCGCAGGGCCGGCCTGATGGCGGTGCTCGGCTCGGGCTTCGATCCCGGGGTGACCAACATGTACTGCGCCCACGCGCAGAAGCACCTGTTCGACACCATCAAGACCATCGACATCCTCGACTGCAACGGCGGCTCGCACGGCAAGGCGTTCGCGACCAACTTCAACCCCGAGATCAACATCCGGGAGATCACCGCCCGCGGTCGCTACTGGGAGAAGGGCGAGTGGAAGGAGACCGACCCGCTGTCGGTGTCGGCGACGTTCGACTACCCCGGCGTCGGCGAGCGCAAGAGCTTCCTGCTCTATCACGAGGAGCTCGAGTCCTTGGCCCAGAACATCCGCGGCCTCGAGCGGATCCGGTTCTGGATGACGTTCGGCGAGTCGTACCTGAAGCACCTCGAGGTGCTCGGCAACGTCGGCATGACCCGCATCGACGAGGTCGACTATCAGGGTCGGCCGGTGGTGCCGATCAAGCTGCTGAAGGCGCTCCTGCCCGATCCGGCGTCGCTGGCGCCCGGCTACACCGGCAAGACCTCGATCGGCTGCCTGGTCGCCGGCGAGAAGGACGGCAAGGCGCGCAAGGTCTTCATCTACAACGTCTGCGATCACGCCGAGACCTACCGCGAGGTCCGGGCCCAGGCGGTGTCGTACACGACCGGCGTGCCGGCGGTGTCGGGCGCGGTGATGATGGTCACCGGCAAGTGGAAGCAGGCCGGCGTGTTCAACATGGAGGAGCTCGATCCCGATCCGTTCCTCGCCGACGTCGCCGCCCGCGGCCTGCCCTGGCACGTCGACGAGCGCGCCGCGTGAGCGCAGGCGCGGCGCTGGGTGGCGACGTCGCGGCCCGGCTCGATCTGGCGAAGATCGAGACGCCCTGCTTCGTCACCGACCTCGGCGCGCTCGAGGCCAACCTGCGCCTGCTGGCCGATGTCCAGGAGCGGGCCGGCTGCACGATCATCCTCGCGCTCAAGGGTTTCGCGCAGTGGTCGACGTTCCCGCTGGTGAAGCGCTACCTGCGCGGCACGACCGCGAGCTCGGTCGCCGAGGCCCGGCTCGGTCGCGAGGAGCTCGGCGGCCAGGTCCACGCCTACGCGCCGGCCTGGACCGAGGACGATCTGCGCGAGGTCTGCACGCTGGTCGATCACCTGGTGTTCAACTCGCCGGGCCAGTGGCGCCGGCTGCGGCCGGTCGTGGAGGCCGCGCGCGCCGCCGGCCACACCGTGTCGTGCGGGCTGCGGGTCAACCCCGAGCACCGCGAGGTCGACGTCGCGCTCTACGATCCGGCGGCGCCGCGCTCACGGCTCGGCACCACCCGCGCCAACCTCGCGCCCGGCGACCTCGACGGCCTCGACGGCCTGCACTTCCACACGTTGTGTCAGCTCGGGCCCGACGCGCTCGAGCGGACGCTGGCCGCGTTCGCCGAGAAGTTCGGCGACCTGGTGCCGGGACTGAAGTGGCTCAACTTCGGCGGCGGCCATCACATCACCCGGCCCGACTACGATCGCGAGCACCTGATCCGGCTGGTCCGCGGCGTGCGCGCGCGCTGGGGCGTCGAGGTGTTCATGGAGCCGGGCGAGGCGGTCGCGCTCGGCACCGGCGTGCTGGTGGCGTCGGTGCTCGATCTCGTCGACAACGGCGGGCCGATCGCGATCCTCGACACCTCGGCCACCGCCCACATGCCCGACGTCCTCGAGATGCCGTACCGGCCGGTGATCGTCGGCGGCGACGAGCCCGGGGCCAAGCCGTTCACGTATCGCCTGGGCGGCCTGACCTGCCTGGCCGGCGACGTCATCGGCGACTACAGCTTTGATCAGCCGCTCGCGATCGGCGACAAGCTGGTGTTCCTCGACATGGCCCACTACACGATGGTGAAGACCACGACCTTCAACGGCGTGCGCCTGCCGTCGATCGCGACCCACGATCCGGCGACCGGCGAGGTCCGGGTCTCACGCCGGTTCGGCTATCGCGACTACCGCGATCGTCTGGCCTGAGGTCGTCGTGGGCGGCCCGCGAGCGGTCAACGGCTGGTACGAGCGGGCGTGGCGAGTGCTGGCGGGCGGCGATGGCGTCGGTCTCGCTGGCCTGCCGTGGGCCGAGGCCCTGGCGCCCTTGCCGCTGGCCGCGCTCGCGCTGGTCGTGATCAACGACCGCGTCTTGAAACCGGTGATCGGCGCGCAGGCCGGGTGGCTGACCGGCAAGCTCAGCGACGTCGCCGGCGTGATCGTCGCGCCGCTGGTCGCGACCGCGGTGATCGACGTCGGAGCGTGGGCGCTGGCGCGGCTGGGCGTGCCGCTCGACTGGACCTTGCGCCGGTGGAAGCTGGCGCTCGCGCTCGCGGTCACCGCTGCCGGCGTGATCGCGGTCAAGCTGTCGACGGGCGCCGCCGGGGCGCTCGAGCGCGGCCTCGGCGGGCTCGGGTTCGACGCCCACGTCGTCGTCGATCCGACCGATCTGCTGGCGCTGCCCGCGCTCGGACTGGCGTGGTGGCAGGGCCGGCGCGCGCTGGCCCGCGGCGCCCACGGGCGGCTGGCCTGGGTGGCCGCGCGTCACCGGCGGGGGGCCGCAGTGGCCCATCCGTTCGCCGACGCCGTGCAGGCCGGCGCCGATCCGCTGCGGGTCGCGGAACTCGAGGCCGCGGCGGCGGCGTGGCTCGCGGGCGGCGAGGGCGAGCCGGTCGATCGCGCGCTCGCTCGCCTCAGGGGCCCTGGATGATCAGGGGCCCTGGATGATGATCGTATCCTCGAACACCGGGACGCCGTCCATCGCCGGATCGGCCGGGGCCGGAGCGGCCGAGGCGCCCGCCGGGGCCGGGGCCGGCGCGGTCGGCGCGGTCGGCGAGGGCTCGTCGAGGATCGCGGTGATGTCGTCGTCGCCGCCGTGCTCGACCGCGGCGGCCTGCTCGCTCACGCCGCGCGGCTCGAGGCTCTCGCCGCCATCGTCGGCGGGATCGTCGGGCGTGATCGCGCCCGCGCTCTTCGGCCAGTGGACCCGCGCACCGTCGCCGTGACAACCGGCCAGCGCGAGGCCCGCGAGCAGCAGCCACGCGGGCCGAGCGAGGGATCGATGGGTGGCCACAGGCAGATGGTAGCAGACCGCCGGGGAGACCCCGAACCGGAGCCCGCGGTCGTGACCGGGCGTCATGTTACCGTCGGCCTCGATGACGCTCTCCGCCGGCCAGCTCGCCCCCTCGTTCACCCTGCCGTCGTCCGACGGTGGCACCCTCGCCCTTGACGATCTGCGCGGCTCGATCGTCGTCTTGTACTTCTACCCGCGCGACAGCACGCCGGGCTGCACCATCGAGGCCCAGGACTTCACGGCCGCGCTGTCCGAGCTCAAGAGCCTGGGCGCGGTCGTGCTGGGCGCGAGCAAGGACTCGGTCGCGTCGCACTGCAAGTTCCGCGACAAGTTCAGCCTGACGTTCCCGCTGCTCAGCGATCCCGACGGCGCCGTGCTGACCGCGTACGGCGCGTGGGGCGAGAAGCTGATGTACGGCAAGCCGGTCACCGGCATCATCCGCTCGACGGTGATCATCGGTCGCGACGGACGCATCCTGCGCCACTTCGCCAAGGTCTCCGCCAAGGGCCACGCCGCGCAGGTCATCGCCGCCGTGCGCGAGCTCGCGTCCGCCCCGGCGATCACGACGGCGTCCGCGCCCGCACCCGCGCCGGTGAAGAAGCCCGCGCCCGCGCCCGCCGCCAAGACGCCCGTGCCCGCCGCCGCCAAGAAGCCCGCGCCCGCCAAGAAGGCCGCGCCCGCCGCCAAGAAGCCCGCGCCCGCCAAGAAGCCCGCGGGCCTGCGATAGCTCGGGCGCGGGGGCGACGTCTCGCGAGAGCGCGACGGACTCGGCGCGTGTTGTCGCCTCGCGAGAACGGATTGGCCTATGTGCACGACGCGCGCCGCGCGGCCCCAGGCCGAGCACGGACCCTGGCGCTACGAGCAACCCGGGGCGAGTTCACAGCCTGAGCTGACTCGGGAGGGCGGCCTGCGCCACCACCCAACCGCCCTTCGGCTGGGTCGTCTTGGCGGCGTGCTTTGCCTTGCTGGCCGCCTCCCGGCAGGCTTGGCCGTCGACGGCATTGTCCGACCATGAGATTCCCGCGGTCGCGCTGACCTGGACCTGTTCGCCGTCCACGTCGATCACTGTTGCGCGAATCCGTTCGAGCAGCACGGCAGCAAACGCTTCGGCGAGTCGGATGTTGGTATTCGGAAGCAACATGATGAACTCGTCGCCACCCTCTGCGTAGGCCCAGCCATGCCCCTCGGCAAGCGACGCCACCAAGCGCATCAACGCCGGCAGCAACGTTCGATCGACCACCGGCTCGCTGAACCGCGAGTTGACCGCCTTGAAGTCATCAAGGTCGAAGTAAATGACGGACACTCCCAGCAGGCCGATGCCGCGCAGGAAGTCGTCAGAGTACAGACGAGGCGCGTCGAGGATGCCGAACTTGTCCTGCTTCGGGCGCGGCGCCGGCAGTACTAACGCTGCACGTTCGTGCGCTCGGATCCGGAACTCTCGCTCCGTCTCCTCAATCGAGGGGCCACTGTCGATGATCCTCTGGGCGTACGACGGCAGCAGGCGAGTGCCGTCGCTGCGGCCATGCATCGCCGCCGTACGAATGAAGGTACCGACGACGCCGGAGGCGTGGTTCACCAGTTCCGATCGTGCCACCGCATCGCCGCCTTCATAGAGAGCCATGAGGGCATCGACGACCTCGCCATGAAGAACTGCTGCGGATTCGCTGGTCGCATGTTCGATCGTTTCTACGCGCTGCAGGAGGTCAGCCTGCACGAGGGCGCGGAACCGACGCCATGCAAATGCCTCGGCTTGCTGAACCCGCAGAAGGGCTGGATCGCGTTCGGTGAGAGGCATGCGCACCCAAGGCTACGATCGCCCGGGTGTGGCGGGAAGGCCGGTCTGACGTGTTGGGCTGCAACGATCGGACTCGGGCTCGGGCTCGGACTCGGGCTCGGGCTCGGGCTCGGAGTCGGCGTCGGGCTCGGAGTCGGGCTCGGGCGAGCGTATGCTGCGATCGTGAAGCGCGCGCCCGCCCTCGTCGCCCTCGTCACCGATCTCGCCCTCGCCGCCTGCGGCGGACCCACCGCCGCGCATCCGTCCGAGCCATCATCGGGGCCGGACCTGTCGCCGGCCCTGGCGCCGATCGCGTGGCTGGCCGGCGACTGGAGCCACGACGGCGGCGTCGAGCACTGGGTCGCCACCGCGGGCGTGCTGTACGGGGTCGACTTCCGCGCCGACGGCTCCTGCGACCTGATGATCGTCGACGACGCCGAGGCCGGCGCCGAGGGCAAGCCCGACGGCACGCTGCGGCTGTACGCGATGCCGGGCGGTGCGGTGCCGACCTTGTTCACCGGCGCCAGCGCTGCGCCCAAACAGGTGCGCTTCGCGAACCCAGCCCACGACGATCCGACCGCGATCGCCTACGCCGTCGACCGCGCCGGCCTGGTCGCCACCGTGACCGGCCCGAGCGGGGACCAGACGATCGCCATGAGCCCGGGACCGGCCGACGCGGCGCCCGAGGCCGAGGCCGAGGACCTCGCGTTCGCCAAGGACACCGACGCGGACGGGATCGACGGCTGGGACCGCCACTTCGCCGACGACGGCGCGATGCTGCGCGGTGACAAGCGCATCGGGGGTCACGACGCGATCCGGGCGGCGATGGCGCCGCTGCTCGGTCGCGCCAGCCTGCTGTGGGCGCCAGGCTGGAGCCGGCGATCGCCCGACGGCACCCTCGCCGTCACCGTCGGTCGCGCCCGCATCGTCGAGCACGCGGCGGTGACTTGGCGCGGCAGCTACCTCACCCTGTGGCGCCACGATCCCGACGGCCGGCGCGCGCTCGTCGACGTCGGTCGCGGCGAGAACCCGCTGTAGCGCGAACGCCGCGCTCCGATAGGCTCGTGTCCCGGGGCTGGTTACTGGATCGTCCAGGTGCTGGGCGGGACGTGGACGGTGGTGCCGCCGCCGGTGATCGACGACGCCGAGCTGTGCAGCGTGCCGGCCAGCGTCGGGATGACCCGGAACGTCGCGGCCAGGGTCTGGCCGGGCGCGAGCGGTTGGATCTCGAGGTCGATCGCGCCGTCGGAGGTGACGAACCGCTCGATGACGCCCGACGACACCAGCGCCTCGAGGCTGGGGGTGTCGGGCTGGGTCCCGGCCGGCAGTGAATACCGGATCGTGAGCGGCAGGCCCGACGGCGCCACCGCGCGCAACGCGATCTCGGTCGGCTTGCCGACGTGCGCGGCGATCGTCGCCGGCGCCGACAGCTCGAGGCCCGCGGCCCGCGCGCCGACCGGCCACGGCACCCAGCTCTGCAGCGCGAGCGCGTAGCCCAGGCCCGGCACCGCCGGCTCGGCCGTGATCTTCCAGGTGTGCTCGCCGGCCAGCCCCGGTGCCAGCGCCTCGAGGGTGAGCACGTCGCGCAGCTTGTCGGGCGACAGCACGCCGCTGACCAGCGCCTTGCCGTCCATGGTGACGGTGATCGTCACCGCGCTCGCGATCGGCGTCTTGAACAGCTCGACCACCGCGCGCATCGCGACCAGGTTGGCGCGGCCGTCGCCCCAGCCGCGGAACGGATCGTAGGTGCCGAGCAAGGTCGCGCCGAGATCGGCGACCAGCGCGGCCGCCTTCGGATCGTCGGCGAGCGCGAGCGCCGCCAGCGCGGTGGCCTCCGCGCGTGACGGCACCAGGCCATCGGCGCGGACCGCGCCCTCGGGCACCGACAGGTAGCGGGCGCCGTCGGGGTCGGCGAGCAGCGCACCCTGCACCCGCGCTCGCAGCCGCTCGGCCTGGGGCCCGAGCACCGCGCTGCTGACCACCATCGCCGCCGCGGTGTAGGCATCGGTGACCTGACCGTCGTAGCGCTCGAACGCGCCCGACGCGCGGATCGCCACCGCGCGGGCTCGTTGCCGATCCTCGGGACTCGCCGCCGCGGTCGCCACCGCGCGGGTGGCCTCGGCGGTGGTCACCAGCACGCGCTGCAGGGTCCAGCCGGCGCCACCGCCGAAGGTGCCGTCGGGGCGCTGGTTCTGGGCCAGCCACGCCGCCGCGCGCTCGCCGAGCCGCGCGAGCACCGGGCTGTCGGCGTGGGCCAGCGCGGCCTCGGTCAACAGCGTCGCGCGATCGAGATCGAGCGTGCGGGCGTCGCGCACCGCGCGCTGGGTGGTGAGGATCGCCAGGCTGCGCACCGCCTCGGGATCGGCCTTGTCGCCGAGCGCGGCGAGCAGCGCGGTGGCCTTGCCGCCGAGCAAGAGCGCGTAGGCGTCGTCGGCGACGCCGGCCCGCGCAGTGCACACGCCCAGCTCCGACCGCAAGAGCGCGAGTGCGCCGGGGAAGGCCTGCAGCCGCACCCGATCGGTCGCCGGATCCGAGCCCGCCGGGCCGACGATGGTCAGCGTGCGCGGCGCGGCGAGGGTGCCGCTGCGGGTGGTGACCTCGGGCTTGCCGAGGGGCATGACCTTGATGGTCTTCATCACCGCGTCGCCGCCGCGCAGCCCGACCTTGAGCTCGATGGTGCCGGGTCGGTCGGCGGTGAGGGTCAGGTAGTCGACCAGGCTGCCCTGGGCCGGGATCGTGCGCGCGCCGGCGCCGCCGGTCACCGTCGCGTTGGTGACCGCGACCGCGAGCGCGGTGGCGACCGCCTTGTCGGTGGTGTTGACCAGCTGCACCGGCAGCCGCACGCGATCGCCGCGCAGGAGCGTGTCGGGCACCACCAGGTCGACGTAGACCGGCAGCGTCGACAGGAAGCTGGTGACCGCGCCGCCCTGGGCGCCGCTGCGCGAGTGCGCGAGCGCGAGCACCCGCCAGGTCGTGAGCCGGTCGGGCACCCGCACCGGCACCGTCGCCTTGCCGCTGGCGTCGGTGACCACCAGCGGCTCGAACAGGAAGGTCTCGGGGAACCAGGCCCGGGTCGGGCTCTCGGGCTCGGCGTCGGCGGGTTTGCCACCGGGCGTGACCGGCGCGACGGCACCGCCGAACGAGCGGTCCTTGCTGCCTATCTTGCCGTCGTCGTCGGGCGCGGCCGCCGCCGGGGCCGCCGGCTCGTCGGCCATCTGCGCCATCGACCGGGACATCTGGGCCTCGGCCTTCTCCTTCGCCATCTCCTGGTCCGCCCGCTTCCGCGCGAACTCCTCTTGCTCGGCGTTGTGGGCCGCCGCTCCGGTGCTCGGCCCGCGCCGGCTGCGGTCGTCGCTGCCGCCCTTGCAGCCGACACTCACCAGCACCAGCGCGAGCGCGCCGCCGACCGTCACGCTCCAGTGGGTCCGGGTCATCACGGCTTCTCCTTGGCGACCCAGGCCGCCCAGTCCTCGACGTCCTCAGGCAGGCGGGTGCCGACGATGATCACCGCCCGCGGATCGGTCAGCGCGAGCAGATCGGATGGCAGCCGCGATAGCCGCAGCTTGCGACCGTAGGCGTCGACCACCGGCTGGCCGCGCGCCGCGCATGCTGCCAGCGCCTGCTTCCACAGCTTCGCCATCGTCGCCGGCCGCATCAGCTCGCCGGCCGGCGCCGCGGTCTCCCACGACCGGGACTGGGCGTGCAACTCGGCCAGCACGTCGTAGAAGTGATCAGTCAGCTCCTCGATCGCGTCGAAGTGGGTCTCGGCCTGCGCCGACACCACCGCGTCGAGGTCGGGCAGGCTCGGGATCGAGCCGACTCGGAGCACGGTCGCGGCCGCCGCGTTGGCGCCGCGGATCCGGCCGAGCACCAGGGCCTGACCGTCGAGCACGCCGAACGCCGGCGACGAGGTCTCGACCGGCGAGCGGACCCGCGCGAGGTCGTCGGGGCCGGGCAACGTGGCGAGCTGGCCCAGGCTCTCGTCGACGCCGAACAGCCCGACCGCGGCCTGGCCGCCTTGCCCGCCGATCAGCGTCTGCACCAGCAGCTCGGCCTGTTGCCCGGGCGCGTAGGTCACCCTCGCCGGCGTGACCGCGACCGTGAGGTCGCCCTTGGGCCGCACGTAGACCAGCGCGCGCACGCCGCCGCCGGCGATCTCGCACCAGCCCTCGGCGTCGGCCGGGATCGTGAGCGTGGCGTTGTGCTGATCGTCGACCTTCTCCTTCACCGTGCCCTTGCGATGGGTGAGCACCAGCTCCTTGGGCAGGGTCTGGCCCGACGTCGCGAAGCCCGGCCCGCGGATCAGCTCGGCGGCGATCGTGTCGCCGGCGCTGGCCAGCACCGGCGCGACCCGCAGCCGCAGCGGCGGCACCGTGCCCGGCACCAGCCGGACCCGCGTTGTCGACAGCGCCGGCGCGACGCCGGGCAGCGCGGCGGTGACCAGCAGCTCGTAGCCCAGCATCGTCGTCGCCTGCGGTCGGGCCGCGCCGTCGATCTCGGGCGTGGACACGCTGAACCGGATCACGCCGAGACCGTCGGCCTCGGCCGGATCGTCGAGAGTGACCCGGGCCCCGGCCAGGCGCTGCGCGACGCAGGCCATCGCCGCCACCGAGCCCGCCTCGGCCGACGGATCGGCCAGCCACGGCCCGAGCACGACGTCCTTGCTGCCGGCCCGGACCTGCCACGACAGCATGCGCAGCAGCGCGCCGTCGCCGTCGGTCGGCAAGCAGTCACGGGCCCGCAGCGCGAGGGTCGCGACCTTGGCCTCGACGTCCTCGGGCGGCGCCAGCGCGCTCTCGATCGACGGCTCGAGCCGGGGCAGCGGCGGATCGGCGAACGTGAAGGTCAACGAGTACAGCCGCTCGCCTCCGGCGGGCAGCCGCCGACCGCGCAGGGTCTGGACCACGCAGCCGGCCAGCGGCGACGGGCTGGCGCTCGCGACCAGCGACAGGGCACCGCTCGCCGCCGCCCGCACGCCGACCTGGACCTCGGCCTGATCTTCTTGGTACCAGCGCGCGCACGGCGCCAGCGCGGCCAGCCAGCGATCGAGCTCGACCTGATCGGCGAGCGGCGCGCCCTCGCCGGCGATCAACTCCTCGGGCTGATCGCGCGTGACCAGCTCGGGCGGCGGCGCCGGCCGGTACGGCAGCGCCGGGATCACGACGTTGACCGCCGGCCCGGGATCGAGCTGCAGGCTGGCGACGCCATCGACGTCGAGGGTGGCCTCGACGCCGGGATCGTCGCCCCGCCAGGCCCGCTTCACGTTGAGCTTGGCGTCGGGCACGAGCTGACCGTCGGGCGTGGTCACCCGCAAGTAGACCCGGTTGTTGGTGCCGTCGACCAGGCCGTCGCCGATCTCGGTGACCGCAGACACCGCGATGCCGTCGGCGGCGAGCAGCACGCGGGCCACGCCCTCGACGCGATCGCCGGCGGGATCGACCGCCGACAGCCGCGCGGTCAGGGTCGCTGTGCCCTGCAGATCGGCCGGGACCTCCGGCAGCGCGACCTCGAACCGGCCGTTGGCCGCGGTGATCGCGTGCTGCGGCAGGTCGCCGGTCAGCCAGTTCGTCGGTGGTGGCCAGTCGCCGCTGGCCTGCCACTGGATCGTCAGCTCGGCGGCCGCGACCGGCGCGCCCGAGCTGTAGGTCACCGCGCCGCGCAGCTTCGGCGACTCGAGGCGGTGGTAGTACGGCCGCTCGGCGGTGGCCTCGACCCGGAACCGCGGCAGCGTGAACGGCCGCACCGCGAACTTGACCTCGTCGACGGCGTCGCCCGAGCGCCACGCCACCTTCCAGTCGCCGGCCTCGGCGCCCTGATCGAGCGGAAAGCTCCCGGCGATCACGCCCCACGGTCCGGCCGCGGCCCGCTCCTCGAGCAGCACCGCGCCGGTCGCGTCGGTCACCACCCAGGTCCCCGGCCGGCCGTCGAGAGGCACCAGATCGTGGGCGCGCAGCACGACCGCGCGGAAGCGCACCACGTTGCCCGGCTCGTACAGCGGGCGATCGGTGATGACGTGGATGCGGGCCGGCGCGTACAGCGCCAGCGGCACGTCGACGGTGCCGGCGCCCAGGCGCGTGCGATATGCGACCCGGAGCTGGTAGTCGCCGTCGGGGACCTCGGGCAGCGTGACCTGGGCGACGGTCATGCCGCTGTCCTGGCGCTGCTTGGTCAGCGGCACCGCGGTCGACGTCCCCGCGCGATCGACCAGCGCGGCGGTGATCGACGAGAACCGCGGGATCGGCACCTGCTCGACCCGGTCGGCGTCGCGCCGGGTGTAGTGCGCGGTCGCGGCCAGCGCGATCGAGCCCGGCCCGCTGCGACGCAGGCCCGCGACCTCGACCCGCACGGTCTGGCGCAGGCTGCCCTCGTGCTCGGGCCAGCCGTCGCCGCGCCCACACACCATCCAGGTCAGCGCGACGGCGATGAGTCCGCCGAGCCAGACCGCATACCAGATCTTGCGCATGGTCTCCGCCCCTTCGCCGTCAGGGTACCAGCTTGGACCCCACGACGGCGGCGGGGCTTGGCTCCGCGCGCGAGAGGCGTCGATCAAGGCCTCGACACCTCTCGTCGATCGGCTTGCCGGCTCCGCCGGCGGCGCCTGCACGGAGTCGTCGCTCGCAGACTCGCTCCTTCAGGCGTGGCCGACCATGCGCAACCGGCACGGTCGACCCGTCTTCAACCGACGCCGCGGTCAGCCGGCGCGGGCCGCGGCGACCACCGCGTTGACGTGATCGTGGATCTCGTCGAAGCGGACCTGGGCCTCGTCCTGCGACAGCCCGAGGCCGGTGGCGATCGCGCCGAGCACGTCGAGCTCGTCGTCGTGCAGCTCGAGGTCGCACAGCGCGACCAGGCAGGCCAGGGTGTACGCGGTGCGGCGGGCGTCGGGATCGAGCACCGATGCGATCGCCGCCAGCCGCTGGTCGCGACCCTCGGCGGCCAGCGCGGCGATGAAGCGGTCGATGATGTCCTCGACAACCTCCTCGGACAGCTCGGTGCCGAGCCACTGCGACAGGGTGGCACCGAGGTTGTCGGCCTCGGCGTCGTTGATCTCGCCGTCGGCGGCGGCGGCCAGGAACGCGACCTCGAGCATCGCGTTCATCCGGGCCAGCGCGACCAGCTCGGTGTCGTCGAGCTCGGCCTCGCGGCCGAACAGCGGGGCGGCGGCGCCGAGGTCGCCGGGCAACCCGACCCGGCCTCCGATGGCGTGGCGGGCGGTGTCGTCGAAGGTCATGGGGCGAGCCTCTTCATGGCCCGCGAGCATACCAGTCACTTCAGGCGATCGGCGCGGACCTGCGGGATCGAGACGACCGGACCGCGCGGTTCGGACTGGGCCAGGCACCAGAAGTAGAGCGCGTCGTTGTGCGGGGGATTGCCGATCGGCGGCACGACGTCGCCCATGGTCAGGCCGGCGCAGCGCGGGAACGAGGTGTCGGGGGTACCGGTGCCGGCGGGGTCGTAGAGGAAGCTGACGTGCTTGAAGCACCAGCCGACGCTGTTGCTGAACGGCGACAGCGCCGCGAACGGCTCGCGCGCCGACCAGTAGCGGCAGCTCTCCCCGAGGCCGCCGTTGTCGGGCGAGGCCGCGCCCCAGCGCAGCATGCAGCTGTCGGGGGCCAGGCCGCCTTCGCTGCCGCGGGCCATCGTCGAGGTGACGTCGACCGGCTTGCACAGCCCGCCGCACTCGACGGTCATCGACGCGCTGTTGCGGCGCCGGGGCTCGGCCCCGGGCACGCACGAGTTGGCGTAGGCCCGGCCGGTCAGCTCGTCGCCGTGGCCGCCGGTGCCGACCGGGGCGCAGACCGCGACGGTCTCGGCCGCGCCGGTCAGGAGGTAGCAGCCCTCGCCCGTCGGGCAGGCCGCGCCGTCGGGCCGGAGTTGGGTGAGCGGATCGCAGCTCGGGGTGCAGGCGCCGACCGTCGGCACTCCGTCGCCGCTGGCGAACTGGTCCTGGTGGCGCGCGCAGCTGTCGCCGGCAGGGCACGCGGCCTCGGCGCTGCCGTCGAAGCCGCACAGGTCGCGGCACAGGCCGTCGGCGCAGATCGTGCCGGCGGCGCAGCGATCGGGCTGGCCGGCGCTCGACGGCGTACACGCCGAGCCGATCGGCAGCGTGCCCTCGGGGACGCAGCTGATCTCGCCGGTCTCGGCCGCGGTGTCGAGGACGACCCAGGTGCAGCGCTCGCCGGGGTCACAGTTCTGCTGGAACGGCGGCGCGAGCGGGTTGCAGGGTCCGGACACGCCGTCGATGCCACCGTCGCCGGTCGGGTCGACGCCGCCACCATCGTCTCCCCCGCAGGCGGCGACACACCCGGCCACGATCACGGCAGCGCAGACGAGCTTCGTCATGATCCGAGGGTACGACGAGCAGCGGTCGACGGTCACGCGACCGGGGCCGTCGTCAGCGACCCGGTCCGCCCGCGGCCAACTCCGCGCGAGACCGGGGGCGTGACTGGGCACGTCGCGTGCAGCCAGGGCAACACCGGCTCGCATGACGGGGCCAGCAAATGCCCATGTGCGCCGAGGGTGCCGTGCCCATGGCGCCGTCGAGGTCGGCACCACGGTTGCTCCGGCGCGGTTGCAACGGTAGGATGATTGGTATGACAACTACGAAGATCGCCGTCACAATCCCGGAGCGGGTGCTGCGTCAGGCGCGCGGGGCGGTGCGCCGGGGTCACGCTCGTAGCCTGAGCGCCTATGTCAGCGCGGCGCTCGTGCAGAAGACGATGACAGACGACCTGGACGAGCTGCTGACCGAGCTGCTCGCGGAGAGCGGCGGGCCATTGACCAAGGCCGAGGAGCGAGCCGCTGATCTCGTGCTGGATGGCCCTCGCCGGCGGCGGCCGGTGTCGCGATGAGCCTGACCCTGGATGCGGGGGCCCTGATCGCGATCGAGCGCGGAGACCGGGCGGTGGTCGCGATCATTGCTCGCGCCTGGCAACGCAAAGAGGTATTGGCGGTTCCAGCCGGGGTCGTCGGCCAGGTCTGGCGCGACGGGCGGAGGCAAGCTCGCCTCGCCCGACTGCTGGCTTCCGAGTTGATCGAGATCGAGCCGCTCGACGACGAGCGTGCCCGAGCCGCCGGCCAGCTCTGCGGCGTGCGGGGCACGTCCGACGTCATCGACGCCTCGGTGGCGCTGTGCGCCCGAACTCGCGATCACGGCGTGCTCACCAGCGACCCCGACGATATCGCGCACCTCGACGGTACCCTCCGGATCGAAACGGTGTGAGCCCCGCCGCTCAATGGAAGTCGCGGCTGGCGGGGGCGGCGACCGGGCGCGGCAGGGTCGGGATCCACAGGTGCTCGGCGATCAGGTGGACCACGCTCTCCTCGACCTGCAGCCGGCCGGTGATGCCGAGCAGCGAGGCCGACTTGACGATCACGGCGTGGGCGTCGAACACCTGCTGCCAGATGACGACGTTGACGAAGCCGGTCTCGTCCTCGAGGGTCATGAAGGTGACGCCGGCCGCGGTGTAGGGCCGCTGCCGGCAGATCACGATGCCGACGTACTCGAGGCGAGCGCCGTCGCGACCGGCCTGGATCGTGCTCGCGGTCGGCCAGCGCTGGGCGGTGAGCCAGTCGCGCAGCGGGGTCAGCGGGTGGCCGCGGGTCGAGTGATCGCTGGCCCGGTAGTCCCACAGGATGGTGTCGAGCTTGGTCAGCGGCGCGAGCGCGACGTCGTCGTCTTCACCCGCGCGCGCGCCCGCGCCGCGGCCGGCGAGAACGAGGGTGTCGTCCTGACGGCGGGCCCAGCCCCGGACCTGCCACAGCGCGTCGCGCCGCTCGGCGACCAGCGGACCGAGCGCGCCGGCCTCGGCCAGGGCGGCGTAGGCGCGATCGTCGAGCCGGGCCCGGCGCACGAAGTCGGCGACCGACACGAACGGCTGCTCGCGCCGCAGGGCCGCGATCTTGTCGCCGTCGGTCAGGGCCAGGCCGCGGACCCAGCGCAGGCCCATGCGCAGCGCCAGCTCCTCGTCGGCGCCGCGTCGGCGGCCGGTGGCCTCGAGGGTCGAGTCCCAGGCGCTGGCGTTGACGTCGATCGGCCGCAACTCGAGGCCGTGACGCTGGGCGTCGGCGACGATCGTGGCCGGCGCGTAGAAGCCCATCGGCTGCGCGTTCAGGAGCGCGGCGGTGAACTCGGCCAGGTGGTGGCGGCGCAGGTACGACGTCGCGTAGGCGATCAGCGCGAAGCTGGCGGCGTGGCTCTCGGGGAAGCCGTACTCGCCGAAGCCGCGGATCTGCTCGAACACCCGCTCGGCGAACTCGAGCGCGATGCCCTTGGCCTGCATCCGGGTCACCAGCCGCTCGCGGTGCTGCTCGATCCGGCCCGACCGTCGCCACGCCGCCATGTCGCGGCGGAGCTGATCGGCCTCGCCCGGGGTGTAGTCGGCGGCGACCACCGCCAGCCGCATCACCTGCTCCTGGAACAGCGGCACGCCGAGGGTGCGGGCCAGCACCGGGGCCAGGCTCGGGTGCGGGAACTCGACCGGCTCCTCGCCGCGCCGCCGGCGCAGGTAGGGGTGGACCATGCCGCCGGTGATCGGCCCCGGCCGCACCAGGCTGATCTCGACGACGAGATCGTAGAAGCAGGCCGGCTTCAACCGCGGCAGCATCGACATCTGGGCCCGGCTCTCGATCTGGAACACGCCGACGGTGTCGGCGGCCTGGATCATCGCGTAGGTGTCGGCGTCGTCGGCCGGCAGGGTCGCCATGGTCAGGGTCCGGCCGCGGTGGGCGCGGATCAGATCGAAGGCACGGTGGAGCAGGTGGAGCGCACCGAGCGCGAGCAGGTCGAGCTTGAACAGGCCGAGATCCTCGAGGTCGTCCTTGTCCCACTGGATCACGGTGCGGCCGGGCATGGTCGCGTTCTCGATCGGCACCAGGTCGTGGACAGGCTCGTGACCGAGGACGAAGCCGCCGGGGTGGATCGACAGGTGGCGAGGGAACTCGAGGATCTCGGTG
>JAYVSF010000110.1:0-8099 GCA_043775605.1 Myxococcales bacterium | reverse complement strand
GCCGCCCGCCGGAGGACCGCCGTAGCCGCCCCCGCCGCCCGCGCCGCCGCCCGCCGGAGGACGGCCGTAGCCACCGGTCTGCGGCGGGCCGCCGAATGTGCGTGGACCGCGCGCGTCGCGCTCCCTCGCCTCGTTGATGCGGAGCTGCCGGCCGTCGAGGTCGGCGCCTTCGAGCTCCTTCAGCGCTGCTGCGGCGTGCTCGGCGGTGGCCATCTCGACGAAGGCGAAGCCGCGCGAGCGACCCGTCTCGCGATCGATGATGACCGCCACGCTGGCGACCTCGCGGCCGTTGCTGCCGAAGAGGGCGCGCAACGACTCGTCGGTCGTGTTGTAGTTGAGGTTGCCCACGTAGAGCTTCGTACCCATGGACTTCGACGTCTCCTGCGTGCGTCCTTGCGGACCTGCGGTCGTTTCGTTGCGGGGAGAGGTGGCTGCGACGAGGTCGAAAGCCGACCTCGATCCTGACGCTATCATAGGTGGCCGGGCGGCTGGGAAGCGCGGAAGCGCCGGCCGGCACATGGGCGGGGACCGGGCCTCGGAGGGCTCCCGATCGGGCCGTGGACGTCCTCTCCGGGCGGACAATCACCGTGCTGCTGGACGGCTGATTCACGGTCTCGGAGGCGCTGATTCTGTTCGGATTTCGGCTCCGGGCGGCGCCGTGGTGGCGCCGGCCAGGGCCACGATGGTAGGAGCGGACGATGTTCTACCGGGCGCTGTTCTGGCTGGTGCTGCGCCGCCTGCCGGCGGAGACCGCCCACCGGATCGGCAGCGCGCTGCTCGGCGCCATGATGTGGGTACCGGGGATGCAGCCGCTGTGGCGCCGCCTGACCGGGGCCCGCGATCCGCGGTTGCGCCTGACGGTGTTCGGCCGCGAGCTGCCGTCGCCGCTGGGCCTGGCCGCGGGCTTCGACAAGGACGCGCGCCACCCGGCCGCGCTGGCCGCGCTCGGCTTCGGCTTCGTCGAGATCGGGACGGTGACAGCCCAGGCCCAGCCCGGCAACCCGAAGCCGCGCATGTTCCGGCTGACCCGCGATCGCGCGCTGATCAACCGGCTCGGCTTCAACAACCGCGGCGCCAGCGCGGCGGCGGCCCGGCTGCACCGACGGCCCGCGGTGCCGTTGCTCGGCGTCAACATCGGCAAGACCAAGCTCGTGGCCGAGGACGGCGCGCAGGCTGACTACGCGGCGTCGACCGAGCAGCTCGGGCCGTGCGCCGACTACCTGGTGGTCAACGTCAGCTCGCCCAACACGCCGGGGCTACGCGACCTGCAGGCGGTCGACAAGCTGCGGCCGCTGCTCGCGCACGTCCGCGCCACCCTCGATCGCGCGGCGCCGACGCGGCGGGTGCCGCTGCTGGTCAAGATCGCGCCCGACCTGGCCGACGCCGACGTCGATGCGGTCGCCGACCTCGCGCTCGAGCTCGGCCTCGACGGCATCATCGCCACCAACACGACGATCGCGCGCACCGGCCTGGCGACGCCGGCCGCCGAGGTCACGGCGCTGGGCGCCGGCGGCCTGTCGGGACCGCCGGTCGCGGCCCGCGCGCTCGCGGTGCTGCGCCGGCTGCGAGCCCGGGTCGGCGATCGCCTGGTGCTGATCGCGGTCGGTGGCATCGAGACCGCCGACGACGTTTGGGCGCGGCTCGGCGCCGGCGCGACGCTGGTCCAAGGCTACACCGGCTTCATCTATGGTGGCCCGCTGTGGCCGCGCCGGATCCATCGCGGCCTGTCGCGCCGGCTGACCGCGTCGGGCCTGCCCGATCTGCGCGCGTTGATCGGCCGCGACGTCGACAGCGGCGGCACGTAGCGAACCGGCGAGCGGCTCGGAGGCTGTGAATCTTTACAGATTCATAGCCTCTGGTTGATCGGCTCGCCGACGAGGAACGTCGGCAGCGCCTGTACGGAAACGAGTTTGTTTCACAACACTCTGTGTCGTCGATCGATCGGGCCGGCACTGGAGCGCCGGTCCGATCTCGACACTCAGCCCCGGCCCGAGCTGCGCTCGGAGCCTCAGGACGGCGGCCGCAGGACGTCGGCGAGCAGGTTGCGCTTGCTGATCACGGTCGCGGCCATGACGCCGCCCATGAGCGCGCCGCCGACGCCGGCGGTGCAGATGTCGCTGCCGGTGAGGAACAGCCCCGGCACCGCGGTGCGCGGCCGCAGGTGGCGCAGCTCGAACCGCGCCGGGTTGTGGGCCAGCCCGTAGATCTCGCCCTCGGGGTGACCGGCGAAGTGGCGGGTGGTGAGCGGCGTCGACAGCTCGGCGTGCCGGATCGCGCCGACGACCTTGGGACAACGGCGCTCGAGCTCGGCCCGCAGCCGCTCGGCGAGCCGGGCCTTGAGCGCGTCGTACTCGGGGCCGCGCTTGTGCCACGCGGTGCCCTCCCACCGGCGGAACCAGTCGTAGGGCGCGATGCCGATCACCTCGATCGTCGACTTGCCCGGGTGACGGGTCGCGAAGTCAGGGTCCTTCGCCGACGGGAATGACAGGTACGCGACCGGCAGCGGCGCGTCGGGATCGGCGAGGTAGCGGGCGACGTTGCGGTCGTGATCCTCGTGCGGGTAGATCCACTGGTTGGCCGGGGTCAGGCCGAGGTCGGCGCTCGTGCCCTCGAGCCCGACGTACAGCGACACGTGCGCGAACGACGGCGGGGTGTCGGTCTGGGTGGCGGCCAGGCCGTGGGTGCGCGCGACCTCGCGCGGCACCAGCTTGCCGAACGTGAGCGCGACCCCGACGTCGCTGATGACCAGCGGCGCCCGCACCTCCTCGCCGCCGGCCAGCCGGACCCCGACCGCGCGCCCGCCCTCGACGACGATCTCGTCGACCTCGGCCGAGGTGACCACCGCGCCGCCGGCCTGCTCGATCGCCGGCATGATGGTCTGGGCGAAGCGGATCGAGCCGCCGACCGGGTACGCGCCGCCGCCGAGGTAGTGGGCGACCAGCATCGCGTGCATGAACCAGCTGGCCTGGCCGGGCGGCAGGCCGTAGTCGCCGTACTGGCCGGTCAGCACGCCGCGCAGTCGGGTGTCGTCGGTGAGCCCGGCCATCACCCCGCGCACGGTGCGACGGGCGTGGGCCAGGGCCGGGCGCCGCATCATCGGGCTGAGCACGGGGCCGAGGAAGCGCTCGACCGGGGCCGGCAGCGCCTTCTCCATGAAGAAGCGCTTGCTGGTGCGGTTGGTCGCGCGGATCCGCTCGAGGTAGGCGTCGATCGCGCCGGTCTGCTTCGGGAACCGCTCGTGCATCGCGCCGCGGAAGGCCTCGCGGCCGGCCGGCAGCGGGTACTCGTCGTCGCCGATGACGATGCGATCGTAGACCGCGCCCATGTCGGCCCAGCGCAGCTCGCCGTCGGTGAGGTGATCGAACAGGCGGCGCAGCAGCGTGCCGGGCCGGTGGACGTCGCCGACGTAGTGGACGCCGACGTCCCAGTCGTAGCCCGGGCGATGGAACGTGTGGGTGAAGCCGCCGGCGGTGTAGTGGCGCTCGAGCACCAGCACCTTCTTGTGGCCGTGGCGGGCGAGCAGCGCGGCGGTGGTCAGGCCGCCGAGGCCGGAGCCGATCACGATCGCGTCCCAGCCTCCCGGCGCGGTCGGGATGCCGTGCTGCTTGTACGAGCGGCCGATCTTCATCGCGGCGCACGCTACCAGGAAGTACGCTCCGGCGGCGCTGCGGCGGGGGGGCCGCGCGCGGCCGAGCCACACCCCGGGGAGCACGCGCGATGCCGACCACGACCCAGACCTACGCCACCCTCGACGAGTGCCGGGCCGCGGCCCGACGCATGCTGGCGGCCGGCGATCCCGCGCGCGCCCTCGACCTGCTCGAGGCCGAGCCCGACCCCGACGCCGAGGGCCTGGTCCTGCTCGGCGACGCCTGCTTCCTGGCCGGCCGCTACGACCGCGCCGAGCAGGCCTGGTGCGCCGCGCTCGACCTCGGCCCGGCCGATCCGATCCTGGCCGAGAAGCTCGCGCGGGTCGCCGACGTCCTCGCCACCAACGCCGGCGGCATCGACGGTCAGGGCCCGATCTTCGGCGCGCGCTTCACGCCCGACTACCTGCTCGGCGGCCCGCACCCCGGCGCCCCCGGCAGCCCCGGCTTCCCGGTGCCGCACGATCCCGACCTGCTCGAGCGCCTCCTGGCCGAGGTCGAGGCCGGCGCCGGCGCCGCGCTCGGTGCGGTCGGGCGCGCGGTGTTCTCGCGCCTGGTCGAGCACGCCGGCCAGGGCGGCATCGACGACGGCGTGTGGACCAACTGGGACCACACCGCCGCCGGCCTGCCCGAGGCGCTGCGGCCGCCGCTGCAGATCCTCAAGCTGGCGTACATGCGCGAGTCGCTGTTCGCCAACAACCTGGTCCGGCCCTACGCCGAGGGCGCGAAGACCGGCTTCTGGGACACCGCCGACGGCCCGCCCGACTGGGCCCGGCACTGGCGCACCGCCGACGGCAGCTGGAACGATCTCCGCCGGGACGCCGACGGCCGCCACGATCCGATGGTCGGCGCGGCCTGGACCCGCTTCTTCCGCAACGTCGGCGACGACCGCGGCCTCGAGGTGACCCGACCGCGGGCCCAGCCTGGCACCGATCCGGTCAGCGTCCGCGAGCTGTCGCGCGCGCTGCTGGCGCCGCGTGGTCCGCGCACGGAGGTCCCGTTCCTCAACCTGTGGGCCGCGGCCTGGATCCAGTTCATGGTCCACGACTGGGTCAGCCATGGCACGCCCGACTACGATCACGTCGATCGAGTGCCGCTGGCCGACGACGATCCGCTGCGCCGCTACGGGCTCGAGACCCTCGACGTGCCGGTCACCTTCGCCGACCCGACCCGGCGCGACGCCGACGGCGATCGACCGTCGACCCGGATCAACGAGGTCACCCACTGGTGGGACGGCTCGCAGCTCTACGGCAGCGATCCCGAGACCCAGCGCGCGGTCCGCTGCGGCGACGGCGGCAAGCTCCGCCTCACCGACGACGGACTGCTGCCGATCGATCCCGCGACCGGCGTCGAGCAGAGCGGGTTCGTGCGCAACTGGTGGCTCGGCCTCGCCGCCATGCACACGCTGTTCGCGCGCGAGCACAACGCGATCTGCGACCACCTGCGCGCGCACCACGACGACTGGGACGACGAGCGCCTGTTCCAGACCGCGCGCCTTATCAACGCCGCGCTGATGGCCAAGATCCACACCGTCGAGTGGACCCCGGCGATCCTCGCCAACCGCACGCTGTACGACGCGATGCACGCCAACTGGTATGGCCTCTTGACCTCGTGGTTCGGCGGCGACCACCCGCACACCGTCGAGCCGATCCCGATCGCGAGCCACGAGCTGGGCGGCATCGTCGGTGGGCCGCAGGGCACGTTCGCGCGCTACGGGCTGTCCGAGGAGTTCACCGCGGTCTACCGCATGCACTCGCTCTTGCCCGACGCGTTCCAGGTGCTGCAGGTCGACGGACCGCCGCTCGCGATCCCGCTCTTGCGCACCCGCGGCACCGCGGTCGCCGGCCTCATGCACACCCACGGCTTCGACGTGATCGCGGCGTCGATGGGCGTCCAGCACCCGGGCGCGCTGGTCAACAACAACGTCCCGGCCGTGCTGCTCGACCTGACCGTGCCCGGCCGGCCGGTGATGGATCTCGGCGCGCTCGATCTCTACCGCGACCGCGAGCGCGGGGTCCCGCCCTACAACCAGCTGCGGGCCGAGCTCGGCCTGCCGCGGGTGCCGAGCTTCGACGTGCTCACCCCCGACGCCGACACCGTGGCCCGGTTGCGCGCGACCTACGGCGTCGACGCCGACGGCCACGATCGCATCGACGACATGGACCTGCTGATCGGCACGCTGTGCGAGGCCCACCGCCCGTATGGCTTCGGCTTCGGCGAGACCCTGTTCCAGGTCTTCATCCTCAACGCGAGCTGGCGCCTGCTCGGCGACCGCTTCTACACCAGCGACTACCGGCCCGAGATCTACACGCAGGAGGGCCTCGACTGGATCGATCAGTCGACGATGAAGGCGGTACTGCTGCGCCACCTGCCCGACCTGTACGGCAGCGGCCTCGGCAACGTTCGCAACGCGTTCGAACCGTGGGACGAGGGCCGGCTCGATCCCGAGCGCCACCCGACCCGCGCGTTCATCAAGGGCCTCGACGATCCCTGGGCCGGCGAGCGGGCGGCAGGCGACTCCTGATCGTGGCTCTACAATGACTCTGGGTGTTCGGGGTCACGCGTGGAGGAGCGGGGTCTGCCTTCCTCCGCTCGCGGTCCAGGCAATGCAGTACAGACTCCTAGTCGACCACCGGGCAGTTGACGGTCGCGACGCCCGCCGCGATCAGGCGCGCGGCTCGGGCGGTCGCGAGGTCGTGGACTCTCGCAAAGTCGGCCGTGTCGTAGACGCTGACCGACCACAGCGGTGAGTAGGTGGCACCGCCGGGCACCGAGCCGAGCACGTTGTGGGTCGTGCCGGTGGCGGCCTCGGTGCGAAAGCCCGACGGCGGACCACCGCCCGGCTGGTCGGGGTTGATGTTGAACGCGACGAAGATCGGCGACAGCGGCACCTGACCGGCCGCGACCGTCAGCGGCGCCTCTTCGAAGGAGAAGTAGGTCACGATCTGGCCCTTGTACCAGCCACGCTGCAACGCGGCCGAGCCGCCGCCCTTGCGCTTGGTCGCCGTCGAACCGGCCGGCACGATCGGGCAGTTGACCAGGGTCGGGGTCGTGGTCGTCGTGAGCCCCATCGCGTCGATATCAGCCACGCTGGTGACCGTGTTGGCGACGTAGTCGGCCGGGACCTCGACCTTGGTCACCTGCCAGAAGTCGTTGTAGCCGGCGTCGCCCGGGATCGCGTCCACGACGTTGAGCTGGCCGGTGACCGGCGTGGTCGCGCCCGGCTTGAAGAACACGTAGATCGGCGCCGGGCCGGCCGGGCGGACGTCGAAGTTGTAGTACTTGACCGCGACGCCGTCGGGGCCGTAGCCGGAGGTGATGAACGGCGCCCGGTCGAAGTCGACCGGCGCGTTGGCCGCGGGCAGGCCGTTGCCAGGGTCACGGATCATCAAGGTGGCACCGGTCGCGGTGGTGAAGCGATCGACGGCGGCGACCGGCGCGGTGTCTGGGTCGGAACCGACGACGGGGTCGGTGCCACAGGCGGCGAGGGCGGTGACGGCAAGGGCGGCAGTGAGCGACGAGCGCATGAAGACCTCCGGGGAACGAGTGGTTCGTGCGCCCCTTCTACGACCGAGAATCATGTCGTTACGCTCCATTGTCTGAACGAATCATTTATCTTTTCTGTATGTTGATGGATCGAGCTCGACGGCTGCGCGACTTCTGGAACTACCTGCCGGCGTTCCGGGCGATCGCCGAGTGCGAGCACCTGCCGACCGCGGCCCAGGCTGTCGGGCTGTCGCCGCCGGCCCTGTCGCGAACCCTGCGCCTGCTCGAACAGCAGCTCGGTCAATCGCTGTTCGATCGCGTCGGCCGCGGGCTCCGGCTCAACGCCTCCGGCCGCGAGCTGGTGGTCGCGGTCCGGGGCGCGATGCGAACCCTCGACGACGGCGTCGAGCGCGCGCTCGGCGGTCGGGCCCACGGCGGTCTGGTCGTCAGCGCCGACCCCGCCGCCCGCTGGCTCCTTGGCCCCTGGCTGGCGCGCCTCGCCGCTGACGCTCCCGAGCTCACGGCCCGCGAGTGCCCGCACCCCGGCGACCTCGGCGCCGCGCTGCGCACCGGGGATATCGACGCGGCGCTCGTGGTTGGCCCGTGCCCCGCCGACGGCGTGCGCAGCGAGCGTCTCGCCGATGTCGCCTGGCGGGTGTACCGCCACCGCACGGCCGGCCTCGGGTTCGTGATCAGCCCGAACGAGCCGTGGCCCGCAACCCGCGCGCGCGTCGTGGTGGCGTGGGTCGACGACGCCGCGACGGCGGCGGCGGCGTGCGGCGCGGCCACCCGGGCCTTCGTGCCGGAGCCAGTCGGGCGCGCCGCCGGGCTGACCGCGTGCTCGCCGATCCTCGGCCGGACGCCGGTCTACCTGGCGATCCGCGAGCCGATCGCAGTCCACGTGGCGACCGAGGCGGCGGTGGCCGCAGCCCGCGCGGTCGTCGCGCGCCCGGCGGCGCGAGCGCCCCG
>JAYVSF010000109.1:0-6161 GCA_043775605.1 Myxococcales bacterium | reverse complement strand
CCGGAGGCGAGCGCAGGGCGCGCACCCCGACCAGGATCAGCGCGGTCGCGGCCAGCCCGCCGGCCGCCAGCGCCCAGCGCCGGTGGACGGTCGCCCGCTGGCCCGGACCGCGTTCGGCGGGTGGCGGCAGCCGCGCGGCGCGCTCGGCCGCGGCGGCCAGCACCGACGTCCGCATCTCCTCGCGCGCCGACGGTGGCGGCAGCTCGAACGGCAGCTCGCGCGCCAGCTCGATCGCCTGGGCGTAGCCCTCGCGCTCGGCCCGACATGCCAGGCAGCGCTCGACGTGCGCGGCGACCGCGTCGTCGCCATCGCCGACGTCGGCCGTCAGGCCGCGCAGCAGCGCGCGCTCGTCGGGGCACGCGATCATCGCTCGGCGTCCTGGACCGCGGCCCGCACCGCGCGCCGGGCCTCGTGCAGCCGCCGCCACAGCGTGCCCTCGGGGATGCCGAGCGCGTGCGCGACCTCGGTGCCGGGCTGCTGTTCGAGATCGCACAGGATGAACGCGATCTGGTGGTCGCGCGACAGCCCGGCCAGGGCGTCGGCGATCCGGGCCATCCGGCGGCGGCGCTCGACCTGCTCGTCGACGGCGGCCGCCGCGGGCGCCGCGACGTCGAGGAAGCGGGCCTGATGACCGCGACGCCGGGTCTCACCGCGCAGCGTGGTGCGGGCGATGTTGACCGCGACGCCGAGGATCCAGGTCTTCACGGCCGAGGTCCCGCGGAACGACGCCGCAGCCCGCGGCAGCTCGAGGAACGTGGCCTGCACCAGATCGTCGCGCGCGGCGCTGTCGGTCATCGCCAGTCGCGCGGCGAAGCGATAGACCACGAGGTGAAAGCGATCGAACAGCGCGCCCAGCGCCGCGGCGTCGCCGGTGGCGCAGGCCGCGACCAGGGCCTCGTCCGACATCGCCCGGGTCTCGCCGCTCACCCGGCGCAGCGGCGTCAGCTTCGCGCCGGTCGGCGGCACGGTCACAGCCCCCCGTAGCGCAGCCCGAGGCCCGCGCGGATCATGCCGCGCGGCTCGGCCGGCAGCGCCATGTCGGTGTTGCTCTCGAGCCGTGTCACCTGGCTCAGGTCGGCGGCCACCGAGAGGTCGAGGGCGAGGTGGCCGTGGAGCGGCACCACCAGCGCGGCGTGGACGTCGGCGCGCAGGCCGCCGGTCTCGCGGGCCATGTGCACGCCGTCGACCCGGGTGTGGACCTGACCGACCCCGCCGGCGAACCCGGGCACCAGGGTCAATCCGTGCAGCGCCAGCGGGACATCGATGCCGAGCAACAGCTCGGTGCTGCGCCGCTCGACGGTGCCCCACGACGCGGGCACGTCGGCGACCGAGCCGGCGCGGACCCGGGCGGCGGCGCACACCGGCCCGAGCCGGACGCAGGCGCCGAGGGTGAGGCCCAGCCAGCTCGAGCGATCGGGCGCGTACCAGGCCTCGCCGGCGGCGACCAGCTCGATGCCCCGCGACGCACGCGGCGCCACCACCATCGCCAGCGGCGCGACCGCGACAGCGACAGCGACCGGCGCGGAGCGGAGCCCGGGCGGCGCCGGCGCCAGCAGCGGCTCGGTCAGATCGGTGCGGGCGAACGACTCGATGACCGTGGCCGCGCTCGCGCGATCGACCGAGCGCACGATCGGCGGCGCCGGCCCGCGATCGATGACGACCCGGACCTGCTGCTGCTCGGGCTCGACCACGACCTCGACGGGCGCGCAGCCCGGCGCGCGCGCCACAGACGGCGCGGCCACGATGACCCCGCGGGCCCCGAGCAGCGCGGCGATCGCGGCGACGGTCGCGCCGTCGCCGGCGAGGTTCACCTGCGGCTCGCACGGCCCGGCCGCGGCCGCGGCCGCCAGGGACGCGACCATCAGCAGCGAGCACAAGACGCGCGACAGCATCACGGGATGGGTGACCGACGACCTCCACAGCCTTCACCCGGATCGAGCGGACGACAACCCCCGAAGGATGCGGAAGCCTGCTCGGCGAGCTGACCGGCGCGCCGTCGATGACCGCGGCGGTGGCCCGCGCGTGCCTGGCCCACGCCGGTGACGGCGCCGCCGCGGTCGACGAGCACCGGCTGGTCGCGGTCGAGGACGAGCGCCGCCGCTACGAGCAACGCCTCGCCTTCCTCGGCACGCTCGGCAACAACGCTCCGTTCATCGGCCTGTTCGGCACCGTCCTCGGCATCGTCCGCGCGTTCCACGATCTCGCGGTCAACAGCGCGCAGGATCCCAAGGCGGTGATGGCCGGCATCGCCGAGTCGCTGGTCGCGACCGGCGTCGGCCTGCTGGTCGCGCTGCCGGCGGTCGCGACCTACAACGCCTTCACTCGCCGCATCGAGGTCGAGACCTCGGAGGCCGACGGCGTCGCCCACACCATCCTGGCGTACATCAAGACCCCGCGCAGCCCCGGCGCTGGCGGCGAGGCCTGAGTGGCTGGCGGCGCCACCCGCCGGCGCGGGATCATCGCCGAGATCAACGTCACCCCGCTGGTCGACATCATGCTGGTGCTGCTGGTGGTGTTCATGCTGACCGCGCACCTGATCGCCAAGCAGGCGATCGAGGTCGAGCTGCCGCGGGCCAGCGCGACCACCCCGTCGCCGCCGACCACGCTCGCGATCACGCTGCAGAAGGACGGCACGTTGTTCCTCAACGCCCAGCCGATCGACGCCGCCGGCCTACGCGCCGCCGTCCGGGACGCGGTCGCCAAGGATCCTGCGACCCAGGCGGTGATCGCCGGTGACAAGGCGGTGTCGCACGGCCGGGTGGTGTGGGTGCTCGACACCGTGAAGTCGCTCGGGGTCACGGCGTTCGCAATCGAGATCGATCCCAGCGGGCTGGTCGCACCGGAAGGCCCGTGATCGATCGCCGCCTCATCACCTGCGGCCTCCTGTCGGTCGGCGCCCACTTCGCCCTCGCGCGCGGCCTCGAGCAGCTGCCGCCGGTGCCGGGGTACGTCGCGCCGCGCACGATCGAGATCCGCATCGTCATGCCGACCCCGCCCGAGCCGCTGCCCGAGCCGCCACCCGAGCCAATCGTCCCGCCGCCCGAACCGGTGGTCGCGCCCCCGATCGTGCCGTCGCCGGTCCGTCCGCCGCCGCACCCGCGGCCGGCGACCACCACGCCGATCGTCCCCGCGCCGGTGACCACGACCAACGACAGCCCGGCGACCACCGCCCGCACCGACGCCGATCCCACCGCGCACCCGGTGTTCGGCGTCACCCTCGAGTCGACGTCGACCGCGGGCCGCGGCCCGGCGCTGCCGGTCGGCAACACCACGCGCGCCGATCCGGGCACGGCTCGACCGGGCGCCGCGGTCACCCCGCTCGCGCCGCCGGCGCCGGCCTACCAGGTGACCAGGATGCCGCTGCCCCAGGGTCGGTGCTCGGGCGCGTACACCGCCGAGGCCCGGGCCGCGGGCATCGAGGGCGTGGTCGTGCTCGACCTGATCGTCGACGAGCGCGGCCACCCGCGCGACATCGACGTCGTCACCGGCCTGAGCCACGGCCTGACCGAGGCCGCGACCGCCGCCGTGCGCGCGTGCACGTTCTCGCCCGGCGAGCGCGGCGGCCAGGCGGTGCCGGTGCGGGTCCGCGGCTTCAAGATCCGCTTCCGCCTGCAAGACCCGACGTGATCGCGATCGCGATCGCCGACGCGAAGGCCGTCGACGGCGGCGGGCACTCACGCTCATGACCTCCGTGAAATCCGACGAGCCCTGCGACGGCTGTTCGCGACGTGCACTGCTGCGTGGGCTCGGGCTGGCCGCCACCGGTCTGGTCGTGCTCGCGGGCTGTCAGCCCGGCGGCGCCGCGCTCGGCAACGTCACCGCGTGCGGCCCCGAGACCTGCGTCGATCTCGCCGACCCCGCCAACACTCCGCTGGCCACCGTCGGCGGTTCGCTGCTGGTCCAGGTCGGCAGCGACACCGTCATGCTGATGCGGATCGACGCCACGACCGTGCTCGCGGTGTCCGCGATCTGCACGCACAACGGCTGCACGATCGACTACGTGGCCGGCGACCAGACGCTGCGCTGCCCATGCCACGGTGCCCACTTCGGCTCCGACGGCCACGTGATCTCGGGCCCGACCAATCGCCGGCTGCGGCAGTACACCGCCAGCCTGGCCGAGAACGTGATCACGATCAACGCGTGATCGGGATCAGGGCGCGGCGCAGCTCGACGAGCGGGTGAGCCGGGCGATGAAGCCGCCGCCGGGGTGGTAGCCGACGAAGTAGACCCGGGTGCCGTCGAGCGCGATGGTCCGCGGGCCGGTCACGGTCTCGAGGTAGGTCAGCTGCTGGACGACGCCACTGCCGATCGTGAGCCGCGCCGTCGGCGTGGCGTCGACCGCCGGCGGGCGGGCGTCGGGCGGGCTGCCCCCCATCGTCCGAGCGATGCAGGCGGGCACCGTAGCTCACCGCGTGATCGGGACCAGCGGCGTGATCGCGCCGTCGCCGTCGGCGTCGATCCAGATCGGGTTGGTGACCGCGAGCGGCGTGACCCGGAACCCGACCTCGTCGCCGACGATCGGCGCCATCGGCCGCTGGCCCGAGACCCGGACCACCACGTAGGTGTCGCGCAGCACCGCCAGCGGCAGCACGGCCGTGAACCGCGGATCGTGGGTGCCGGTGATCGGCCGGGTGACCACGACCTTGCCGCCGACGTAGACGGTGAGGGTGTCGACGTCCATCCACGACGCAGCGCGCACGGTCACGGTCAGATCGATGAGGCCGTGCTGGCCGCGGGCCACACCGCCCAGCCCGACATCGCCGACATGGACGTCGACGATCGGCCCGGTGGTGAAGAACGCGCGCTGGCCGCGGACCGCCGCGATCACCGCGGCCGCGGTGTCGGCGCCGGTGGCGTCGACCCGCACGTAGTTGCGCGGGTAGCCGCCGAGGTTGAAGGTCAGGTGGTGGGTGTCGGAGTTGCCGGTCGCGGTGATCCGGCGGCCGCGATCGAGGAACGCGAACCAGTCGGCCAGCACCGCGTCGAGGGTCTTGCGGTCGGCGTCCTGGAAGCCGTTGAGGACCTCGATCGCGTCGAAGTCCGACGAGAAGCCGGGCCGGCCGGCGACCAGGGTCGTGCGATCGAAGCGGGCCTTGTGGAAGTAGCCCATCGCGCCGCCCTCGAGCCGCGGATGATGGATGTCGATGATCGCGTCGGGCGCGGTGCGGCGGACCTCGGCGAAGATCTCGGTCGGGGTCCGGCCCCGGACCGGCACCGCGCCGCCGCCGGCCTCGGCCGGATCGATCGGCAACGGGAACGCGCCGAAGTGGCCCCAGTCGGACGTGGTGATCTCGTCGCCGGTCATCGACTGCAACACCGCGCCGAGCCCGAGCCCGGCGATCACCGGCCCGTAGTCGGCGATCACGTTGTGATCGGTCGAGACGATCAGGTCGACGCCGTCGGACGCGAACTGCACCGCACGGTCACGCATCGGCACCGCGGAGTCGAACGACGCCGCAGCGTGGACATGGAAGTCGGCCGACAGCCAGCCCGGCGTGTCGATCTCGTGGGTCAGGCGCGCCGCCAGCCGGGCCCGACCGCCGCGGCTGACGGTGAGGTGGCGGACCACCGCCGACCACTCGGGTCCGCGGCTGATCGAGACGTCGTAGCGCCCGGCCGGCACCACGATCTCGGCCGGGCCGGCGAGCACGAACGCGCGATCGAAGGCGACGATCGCGCCGGTCTCCTCGCGGCCGATGTCGGTGGTGGTGAACCGCGGCCCGGGCGTGCCCTTGACCCCGACGAAGGTCAGCCGGCACGGGATCGCGACGCCGGCGTCGTCGGTCACCGCGATCGCGACCAGCCCGGTGCCGCGCGACCGGCTGGGCCAGGCCAGGGACGTGCCGACCACGGCGGCCGCGGCCACACCGCCCGCGATCAGCGCCGTGACCAGGACCCGGGACCGCGTGTTCATCCCGTCAACGGTAGCAGCTGACGGAGCATCAGGTCAGGCCGCGAGCGCCGCGAGGTACGACAGGTCGACCGCGATCTCGACCCCGGGCGCGACGAGGTCGAGCCCGCGGCGGAACGCGACCCCCGACAGGAGGTAGCGGCAGCGCAGCTGCGGCTCGAGCCGCCGGCGCAGCTCGGCGACCGTCGCCAGGACCGCGGGCACCTGTCCGGGCAGCGCGCACGAGAAGCCGACGACCGCGGGCCGGCGA
>JAYVSF010000108.1:0-21182 GCA_043775605.1 Myxococcales bacterium | reverse complement strand
CCGCTGCCACAGGACGACAGCGCCGAGGGGTTGGGCCGCTACCACGATCATCTGCTGGCCGCTGGCGCCGAGGCTGCGGCCGAGACCGCGGCCTGGCTCGGCGACTCCTCGCTCGTCGATCTCGGCGGTGGCGCCGGGGTCTATACCGCCGCGTTCCTGCGCCTGCACCCGGCGGCCAACGCCACGCTGGTCGACGACGGCGCGGTGCTCGCGCTGGCCCGCGCGCACCTCGACGGGCGCGGCGTCGGTGCTCGCGTGACCCTGGTCGCCGGGGACGCCCGCACGGTCGCGCTCGACCCCGGGTTCGGCGCGGCGTTGCTGGCCAACCTGCTGCACCTGCACCCGCCGACGGTCTGCGCCGAGCTGGTCCTGGTGGCGGCGCGCGCGGTCGGGCCCGGCGGCGTGGTCGCGATCAAGGACCTGCGGCTCGACGACGATCGGCGCGGCTCGGTCGAGGGGCTGTGGTTCGCGCTCAACATGGCGCTCTACACCGACGGCGGCGACGTCCACACCACCGCGGCCTTGCGCGGCTGGCTGGTCGACGCCGGCCTGGTCGACGTCGAGGTGATCGCGCTGGCCTCGGCGCCGGACGCCATCGTCGTGCGCGGCCGCCGGCCCTCGGTCGAGGTCGTCGAGGCCGGGCGCGACGACGCCGTGGCGCCGCTGCGCCCGCTGGTGCCCGCCCCGGCCGAACCCGAGGCCCGCCAGGCCCGGGCCCGCGCCGACGGCTTCCTCTACCTGCGCCGCCTGCTGCCGCTCACCCGGCTGGCGCCGCTGCGAGCGCTGGTCGACGCCGCCTTGATCCGGCGCGGCTGGCTGGTCGACGGCGCCAGCGATCCAGCGCTGCGGCTGGGCCGCTGGGACGATCCGCGCTGGGTCGAGTTGCTCGCCGAGATCCTGCCGTCGGCGCCGTTCCGCGCGCTGGCGGCGGCACCGGAGCTGCTGGCCGCGGTCCGCGCGGTCCTCGGCGACGAGCCCGTGCTGCACGTCGGCGACGTCTGCCGGGTGGTCTCGCCGGGCGCCGCCGATCTCGCCACCCCGGCCCACCAGGACGCGGCCTACCTCGGCGCGCCCGACGGGGTGTGGACCGCGTGGCTGCCGCTCGGGCCGTGTCCGCGCGCGCTCGGCCCGCTGACGCTCCTGCCCGGCTCGCACCAGGGCGGCCTGCGCCCGCACGCCGCGGTCGTCGCCGGCGGCACCGCGGTCGGCACCGCCGTCCCCGCCGACGCTGCCTGGCACGGCGCCGATCTCGCGGCCGGCGACGTCTTGCTGTTCTCGTCGTTCACCGTCCACCGCGCGCTGCCCAACCGCACCGCCGACCGCCTGCGGGTGTCGGTCGACTACCGCTACCGCCCGCGCGGCGCCCGCGCGTCGTGATCGCGGTCAGGCGTACTCGATCTCGATCGTCTCGATCACCGTCTTCATCGCGGCCTTCACCACCTCGGTGTCCGGATCCCGGACGATGACGTAGCCGTCGCCCTCGTAGCTGTCCGACCGGAACGAGCCCCGCGCCGGCAGCTTGGCCTCGACCACCAGCGGGCCGATCTTGGCCTGGGCCTCCTCGACGCCGGCCACCCGCACGACCCGGCCGCGGCCGACCCCGCGCAGGAACGCGCAGCCGACCGCGTACTTGCGCTGGTACGGCCCGTCGTAGGCGCCGTCGATCACGGCCCGCGCCCACGCCTTGTACATGTCGGCGTCGTGGGCGTAGCTGTTGCACAGCACGATGTTGGCGCCGGGCGGCCGCGCCGCGATCTCGCCGATCGCCAGGGTGCCGTCGTCGCGCCGGAACCACTCCATGTGGGTGAAGCCGGTGTCGAGGCCGAGGGCCGTCACCGTGCGCCGGCCCAGCTCGTCGACGCCGTCGAACTCGGGCGTGTCGATCGCGCGCGGCAGCACGACCACCCACTGGATCCACGGCGTCTCCATCACCTCGAGCGGCGTCGGCAGGTAGCGCGACAGCGACGTGAACTGGACCTCGCCGCCGATCGTGATGGTCTCGAAGCTGTACTCTTGGCCGCGCAGGAACTCCTCGGCCAGCGCCGGGTGATCGGGGCGGGCGTGCAGCGACTGCAGCGCGGCCCGCAGCTCGTCCGTGCCGTTGATCCGCCAGGTCGCCTTGCAGCCCATGCCGGCCGGCGGCTTGAGCACGACCGGGAAGCCGACCTCGGCCACGAACCGCTCGGCGTCTGCCCACGACGTCAGGAGCGCGTGGCGCGCGCACGGCAGGCCGTGCTTGCGCAGCTCGTCCTTCATGCGGGCCTTGTCGCGGAACAGATCGGCGGTGACCGGGTCGGTGCCCTCGACGCCGAGCGCCTGCCGAACCTCGGCCAGCTGGACCTGCAGCGGCTCGAGGATGCCGAGCACCCGGTGCAGCTCGCCGTGGCGGTAGCGCAGGGTCCGGGCTGCGTCGATGAGCTGCGCGCTGTCGAGGCCGTCGCTGACGCGGATGACGTCGGCGAACAGCGCTGCGTCGTCGCCGGTCGGGGCCTCCTGGGCGATGCCCAGCAGCCGGACCCCGGGCACCCGGGCGGCCGCGCGCGCGAACCGCATCGTGGTCTGCAGAGGGAAGGGCGCCGCGAAGATGACGTTGCGCATGACGACCGTTGTAACATCGGAGGCGATGAAGGTCGTGTTCCTCGCGTGCAGCTATCCCCCCGAGATGCAGCAATACACGCGCGGGCTCGCCGAGGTCGGGGCCGAGGTCTACGGCGTCGGCGACACCGCCGCCGCCAGCCTGCCGCCCAGCCTCAAGCAGCACCTCGCCGACTACCTGCAAGTGCCGCGGCTCCTCGACGAGGACGACGTCATCGCCCGGGTCCACGCTTGGCTGCGCGGCCGCGAGGTCGACCGGGTGCTGGCCAACTGGGAGGTCATGGTCATGACCGCGGCCCGGCTGCGCGAGCGGCTCGGCGTGCCCGGCATGTCGGCCGACACCGTCAACGGCTTCCGCGACAAGCAGGTGATGAAGGAGCGGGTCGCCGCCGCCGGCCTGCGGGTGCCGCGCGCGCTGCGGGTCCGCACGACCGCTGACGCCCGGGCCGCGGCCGAGCAGCTCGGCTATCCCCTGGTGCTCAAGCCCATCGCCGGCGCCGGCAGCGCCGACACCCACCGGGTCGGCGACGCCCGCGAGCTCGAGACCGTGCTCAAGCAGATGCTGCACGTCGGCGAGGCCTCGTGCGAGGAGTTCATCGAGGGCGAGGAGTTCACCTACGACACGCTGTGCGTCGACGGCGTGCCGCGCTTCCAGAACGTCTGCCAGTACCTGCCCAAGCCGCTCATCGCCCGCACCAACGAGTGGATCAGCCCGGTCATCGTCACCGCCCGCGATCTCGGCGAGCCCCGGCTCACCGACGGCCTCGCGCTCGGCCGCGGCGTCCTCGACGCGCTGCGCATGGGCGACGGCTTCACCCACATGGAGTGGTTCCGCAAGCCCGACGGCGAGGTCGTGTTCGGCGAGATCGGCTGTCGCCCGGGCGGCGCCCACCTCGTCGATCAGATGAACTATACGTGCGACGTCGATCTGTTCCGCGAGTGGGCGCGCGCGGTCTGCTGGGGTCGCGTCGAGAGCTCGATGGTCCGCAAGTACAACGCCGCGATCATCTTCAAGCGGGCCCGGGGCCAGGGCCGCATCACCCGCATCGACGGTCTGCGCGAGTTCATGCGCCAGTACGGCCAGTACGTCGTCGAGCAGCGGCTCCTGCCGGTCGGCTCGCAGCGCCGCAACTGGAAGCACACCCTGGTCTCCGACGGCTACATCCTGCTCCGCCACCCCGACTGGGACGCCGCCTGCAAGCTGGCCTCGATCGTCGCCAACGACGTCACGATGTACGCCGAGTAGCCGCCGAGACTGCCGCGCCGACCACGCGGCGTACGAGGCACTGGGCCAGCAGCAGGCCGGCCGCGAGCGCTTCTATGCCTCCTATGCCTCGTACTCGATCCATGTGTGCGAAGTCGTGCGCTCCTGTTCGTTCCCGGGCGCCGCGGCGTAGGCCCGTCGATAGGGCAGCGGTCGGATACTCAGTACTCGTAGTCGACCTCCTCGGCCTGCTGGTCGTGACGACGGGCCTCGCGCTCGTAGTCGTCGGCGATCGTGAGGAGCACTCGCGCGGTGTACGGATGGTCGATGCTGGTCGCCTTGGCCCACCGTCGGTACGTGGCGGCCTCATGCCGCTCGAGCTCGCCGCCATCGCGGAGGCCTCGCAACGTGGCTCCGCGCCGGTTGCGCTTGCCGACCGCGAAGCCGGAGGCCATCTCGTCGCTGCGGAACAGGTCGAGCGCGTGGCGAACCGCCTCGGCCGGCCAGTGGCCGTCCTTGCCCATGGGCGAGGACGCGAGCACATGGCCGATGCGGCTGTCGGCGACCTCGATCCGCCCGACCTCGAGCGCGAGCCGCCTCGCCCCCTTGATCCAGGCCTCGAGGCCCGCGCTATCGATCGCGCCGTCGTCGGCGGTGCCGGGGAGGACGCTCCACAGCTCCAGCAATCGGTAGGCCTGCGTGGCTCGCAGTCGAGCCTGCTCGGGGTCGTCGGGCGGTGGCTCCGCGATGCTGCTGTCGACGCTCGGCTTGAACATTGCACGTAGGAGGGTGATGAAGATCGAGGGCTCACGCGCCAGCGCCCTCGGCAGAACCTGCGGTGGGCGACGCGAGTGCTCGAGGAGCGGCAAGTACTGCCATTCGAGGCGGGCGATCTTGTCCAGGTCCACGTCTCCGCGCTTGTCGAGGACCTTGAGGATCTCCTCGACGAAGTACTGGAACATGGTCGCGCCGTTGCCGTCCTCGGTACCCTCCGAAGGCGACTCGCATGCCGCTTCCAGGACCTCCACGAGCAGTTCCGAAGGCAGCCCGACCTTGGCGCCGCCATGCCCGACCGCGACCGCGCTGCGAGCCCGGCCGACCGAAATGAGCTTCTCGATCGCGAACACGACCTCGCTCGAATCGTCGCTGGTCCAGTAGGTCCTGAACCGGCGCCAGTACTCCCGCTCGATCTCCTGTCCGGCCTGCGCCGCGTGATCCCAGACCCAGCGCCGGGCTGGGAGAGCGTACAGGATGGTCGAGATCGCCGCCGGCCCCCACGAGGCGTCGTGCGCCTTGGCGAGCAGGTCTTCCGCCCAGGATGCCTTGCGATCGCGGAACGCCGCCACGATCAGTCCAAGCCCAAGATCTCGCACGCGCGCATCATCGCTTCGCAGGGAAGCCGCGAGCAGCGCATCGAGATCGGCGTCGGTGAGGCCGCTGTCGTAGAGCGCCTTGCCGAGATACCCGGACACTTCCGCCCGACTCGCGAGCAAGAGCACGGCGGCCATTCCACCAGCGGTGTAGACGTCGTGCGCGGCCCTCCTGCGCTGGTCGTCCAGCGCGCGCTCCTCGGCCTCCCAGCCCGCGGCGGGCGGATCAGGGAGCTGAACGGAGCGCCGAAACAACCACGCGACTCGCTCCATGGGATCGGCGGGCTCGAGCTTGCGGTAGATGTCATGCAGCCGGTCGAGGACCTCGGACTCCATCGACCACTCGGCTTCGGGGAACTCGCGGTGGCGGTGCAGTTCCTTCCGAAGGGCATCCACGAGCACCGCCCGCTCGCCCGGCTCCGCCATCGACGACTCGGCGGTTTCGAGCCGGGCGAGCGCCGCCCCGTTGTCGGGGGCCAGGTCGGCGAGGCGGGGAACCAGCTCGGACCAGCGCTCGGCGTTCATGTCCGCCTCGTCGACGAGCCACGCGCTGACCTGCGCGACGCTCCGCGCAAGCCGTGCTCGAGTCAGTACCTCGGGCTTGTCGATCGTGAAGTCGCGCCAGCGCGGCACGGGCGAGTTTGTCGAGAACCCGTGGCCGCTCGGCAGTAGTTTCAGGAGCAACGTCCAGGCGACCGCGTTGTGCTGGCGACGGACCGAATCGAGGATGCGCAGTCGACTGTCGGACGGAGCGTATGTCTGCGGATTCCAGAGCATGTAGATCGTCTCGAGCGTGGCCATCGGCCGGTTGCCGTACCGTCCCGGACTGGTGTCGACGACATGAAGGCGCGCCAGGATGTGCGTCACCCGCGTCAGCCAGTTCGGCGACCAGGCCAAGGTCTCCAGCGCCCACAGCAGGTTCGACGCATACTCGGCAGCACCGAAGTGGTCCCCATCGCCCGCGAGCAGCACGCGGATGGGCTGCTCGGCTTGGTCCAGGCTCCGTTCGATGGCTGACAGGAAAGCGTCGGGCGCTGCCTCGGCGAGCAGCCGGAAGATACGCGCGAGCGACCACCACCGCTTCGCATCGGCGTCACCCAGCACAGCCGTGACAACCGCCTCGGCGCGCCGGTCGGCGTCGGGGACCGTGTGGACCTTGGAACCCCACAGCGCGAGGGTGATCAGCACCTGGCCGACACCGTGGCGCAGCACGGACGAGTGCATCGGCCCGATCCCCAGCACCGGCGCCCGCCACCGCTCGGTGGGGTCGAGCCCGAAGCGCGGATCCTCGGCGCACAACACGGCGAGCGCCACGTCCTGGAAGCGGTCGAGATCGCCGCGGGTCAGGTGCGGCGCCAGCAGGTGCCACGCATCGTACGGCGAGGCCATGCGCCAGATGGAACCGACCTTCTTGATCGGCCGGTCGGAGCTGCCGAAAGCGCGCTGCTCGACGCTGCCGACGAACTCGGTCAGAGCCTGCTCGACCTCGCCGTACGATGCGGCTCCCGCCAGCTCCACGACACAGTCTCGGTCAGCGGTGACAGTGTCGTCCCAACCGCCGGCGAGCAGCGCGGCGAGCAGCGCGCGAGGCGGTGCCTTGGCCCAGCGCGGCTCACTACCCGCGTGCGCGGGGATCAGGCGACGCAACACGGTGAGGTTGCGCGCGCAGTCACGCGCGTGTCGTGCGGCTGACGCCTCGGCGATCCCGGCTTCGATGAGCGCGGCCTCGATGCCCGGGCGCCCGGGACGGCCCAGCACCCGCATATCGCCGTGCGACTCGGGTCGCTCGCCGTAGGCCAACAGCACGTAGTGCCCCTGTTTCACGAGACGCGCCGCGACCCCATCGTCCGGCTCGGTCATGACCACGTACAGGGGGGCCGGCGCGTTGGCCAGCTCGCGCGCCGCCACGGTGGTCGCGACGAGCGTACGAGCGCGATAGACGTCGCGCAGTTGCTCGGGTAGTTGCTCGAGGGTGGCGTGGAAGAACGCCACGACCTCATCGGTCGAGGTCGCTTGCAGCGAGAGCGCGGCCGGCTCGCCGCGGAGCCAGCGTTGCACCATCACCGCGTCTTCGTCCCGATCGCACAGCACCAGCTTCGCGGTCAGGGGCCACCTGGTCGCGTTTGACCACTCGTCCCAGCAGGCATCGAGCTCGCGCGCGCCCGGCGGGCGCTTGCCCAGGCGCTCGGCCAACCACAGCCCGACCGCCGGCGCCTGCTCGATCCAGTGAACGAGATCATCCGCATCATGAACCTGCACGTCGCGCCACGGCCCCGCCTTCTTCCTCGTCCGGGTCCAGGCCTCCTTCTTGGGCCAGTGGCGCAGTGTCACGAAGACGAACGTCGACGTGGCCGCGTCCTCGGTCGTCCCGGTCCGCTTGCCGTAGTCCTCGGTCGCCTTGCTGTCGAGATTGTTCTTCTGCGCAGTCAACTCCCAGTACGCCTTGCCCTCCGGCACGTAGCGATGCCTGGCGGCGCGGCTCCTCGTCGTCCCATCCCACCCCGGCTGGCGAACACTTTCGGCTGAAGGGAAGCGCAGCCGCTCGACCTCGTGGCCGAGGCTCGCGTCGATGAGATGGCCCACGAGTTGGGGGAGACTGAAGACGCCGTCGTTTCGCCCCGCCCACTCCACGAGGTCCTGTGCCTCGATCCAGCGGACCGGCATGCCCGGCCGCGGGGACCGCGCGACCATGGGCGGAAGCGGCCCCGTGACCCCGCCGTCCGGAAGAAAGCGCACGCCGCCCGTCTCCAGCGCCGTACGAAGTGCGGCCACGTTGGCCCCGATCGGAGTCCTTTGACCGCGCTCGAAGTCGGCCACGGTGGACGTCGCGACCCTGGCGTTCTCCGCCAGCTCCTTCTGGGACCAGGCGAGCCAACCGCGGGCCGACCGCACCTGGTCGGGAGAGAGATTTCCTGCGTAACTTGCCGATGCCATCATCATATGAAATATATGACGTCATAGTCTCATTGCAAGCTGATCGCTGCGTCCTCCAAGCAACTCAACCAGCTATCACATCGTCGAAAAGATGCCTACGATATGTAACACTGTACGGATTATCAGATGAGCTACCGCCAGTCTACCCTAGAGCTGGTTCGTCGCCGAGGCATCGCGCGCGCGCGCGACCTTGCGGCCGCCGGCATTCCGCGGGTGTATCTGCAGCGCCTCACGAAGTCCGGCGAGCTGCTGCACCTGGGCCGTGGCCTTTACCAGGACCCCGACAGCGCGGGTGCGAACGTGGCCCATGACCTGGGAGAAGTGGCGCGCCGTGTCCCTCACGGCGTAGTCAGCCTGCTCAGCGCGCTCCGCTTCCACGGGCTCACGACGCAGCTCCCTGCCGCTGTCTGGATCACCATCCCGCACAAGGCTCGCGCGCCACTGGTGCGCGGGCTGCGGCTCGAGATCGTCCGCGCCACCGGCCTGGTCCTTACCGCCGGGATCGAGCGCGTGGTCATCGAGGGGGTAGATGTGCCGATCTACGGCGTAGCCAAGACCATCGCCGACTGTTTCAAGCACCGCCGACAGGTCGGCGAGGACGTCGCCGTCGAGGCCCTGCGCGACGCGCTGGAGCAAGGGAAGACCACTCCGGCGCAGCTTGACGAGTTCGGCGCCATCGATCGCGTGCGAGCGCGGCTCGCGAAGCACGTCAAGGAGCTGTCACGGTGAGTGGCGGGAAGGGTGTGAAGAACCACGCGGCCTCGGTGCGTGCGCTGCTGTTGCAGCACGCGAAACAGCGCGGCCACGACTTCCAGCGCGTCCTCACCTACTACGCGATCGAGCGCTTCCTGTACCGGCTGTCTCAAACCACCGATGCCGAACGGTTCGTGCTGAAGGGATCGATGCTCTTCGCGACCTGGCCGGAGCACCCGTTTCGGGCGACGCACGACCTCGATCTGCTCGGCCATGGCGACCCAGATGCGGCGGTGCTGGCCGCGCTGTTCTCGCGGGCGTGCGCGATCCTGGTGCCGATCGACGGCGTGGCGTTCGACGTCGGCACACTCGCTGCGCGCCCCATCCGGGAGCAGGAGAAGTACCCCGGCGTTCGCGTCACGTTTCAGGCTGCCCTCGATGCGGCGATCATCTCCATGCAGGTCGACGTCGGATTCGGCGATCACATCTACCCGTCGCCGACACGACAGCTCTTCCCGACGCTGTTGGACCATCTGCCGGCGCCGTCGTTTCTCATGTACCCGCCGGAGACCGTGATCGCCGAGAAGTTCGAGGCGATGATCTCGAAGGGCCTCGGCAACACGCGGCTCAAGGACTTCTTTGACGTGTGGACCATGACCCGGACCAAGTCGTTCGAGCTGTCGATACTGGTCGCGGCGATCGGCGGCACCCTGAGGCGACGCGGGACCGCGATCCCGGCCGGAGCCCCGGCGGCGCTCACCGGCCCATTCGCAGACGTCGTTGCAGGCGATGATCGGTGGTCGGCGTTCATGCGTCGCGCACCGCCGACGGAGAGGGCGCCGTGGTTCCCGGATGTCCAGGCCGACCTGCGCGCGTTCTTCGGACGGGTGGTCAGCGGGCTCGCCGCACCCGAGACCGCCAGCGGCCGCTGGGACCAACAAACGGGCGAGTGGCGCGAGCGATGATCCCGGCACAACGCGGCGGGCGGTAGCGAGGGGGGACGACGACAAGTGACGGAGCGCGTCGCTGCGCGAGGTGATGCTGGTCGCCCACGACGAGCACCGCGTCGATCTCTGGCGCCGGATCGGCGACCACTGGACCCAGCGCACGTTCGGCCCGGGTGAGTCGGTCGCGCTCGAGAGCCTCGGCGCCAGCCTGCCGGTCGACGACCTCTACTTCGACCCGCTCGCGCCCTGATCGCGTCGACCCTGCGCGATCGCGCGGCGGCCGCCACGCCGAACCGGCGTGATCGCAGGGCCGCGCTCGCGGGCGACGACGATCCGCGGCGATGGCGGGCGGGCCGGCGCCGGCCCGGGCCGTGCAGTGGGCCTCCACCACCAAGGAGATCACCATGCACGACCGTCACCTCTTGCGTTCCCTCTGCTCGTTCGTCCTCGCCACCTCGCTGGCCGCCTGCGCCACCGACGGCGACGACGACCTCGAACCCGGCACCAGCGAACAGGCCGTGGTCGGTCAGACCACGATCGACCGCTTCAACGCGGCCTTCGACGCGCTGGCGGCGGCCGGGGTCGCGCTGCCGACCGCCGAGGAGATCATCGACGTCGGCACCTGCGACGTCAGCGATCCGCTCGAGCCGTCGTGGTCCGACAGCTTCGGCGGCACCGGGTACCGCTGGTTCGATCCGTTCAAGAACATCTGGCGGACCTACTCGAGCCCGCGGGTCGGCGACCTCCACACCAGCGCCGCGACCATCAAGCTGCGATTCACCTATACCGGCCTGACATCCAGCGTCACCGGCGGCGGACGCGCCTACAAGATCGCCTACGACAAGGACGCCGCCGGCACGTCGTTCGAGGACTGGAACCTCTACTACCTGGCCAGCGGGCAGCTCGATCGGGTGAAGATGAGCGAGGACCTCGGGCCGCTGACGTCGACGACCGCGTCGCCGGGCCAGGCCACCGCCACCTACGAGGTCCGGCTCGGCAACAAGGTGACGTGGAGCCTGCCGTGCGGCTCGATCACGATGCGGGGCACTGCCCGCCTCGATCGGCCGGTCCACGTCGGTCGGGTCAAGATCAACGCGTTCCCGATCGGCCTCATCTACGAGCCCAACTTTCCGCCCGGCGATCGCTCGTTCGGCAAGGGCATCCAGGAGGTCGGCGCGACCATGGGCACGACCTTCACGACCTCGGTCAAGCGTGAGGACTCGGCCCAGGACTTCAGCGCCGAGGCCTCGAACCTCAACAAGGCCAAGGACGTGCTCGGCACCCTCGGAGCCGTCGTCGGCAAGTCGCCGTTCCCTGGGGCGTCGACGGCCGGCGCCATCATCGGCGCGCTCGGCGCCGGCCTCGGCACCGACACCGAGTCGGTGTTCTACGGCCGCACCGACGACAGCAGCGCGTCGGTGCAAACGGTCCTCACCGCGACCGAGCGGCGCACCACCAACCTGATGCCGGGCGTGGTCCCGACCGGCGAGACCGGCCTCGGCAAGGGCGACCAGGTCTGCTGGCTGCGCGGCGTCACCTTCGGCTACGTCTGGATCGACGGCTACCTGCGGATGATCCCGGCCGGCTACGACGAGTCGCGCTGCGACGTCGGGTTCCGGCTCCGCAACCAGATCGCGCTTCTGCGCCAGCGCGCGAGCTGCGCGCTCTACCCGATCTTCAAGCGGCCGAGCTACTGCACCGTCCAGCCCGGCGAGATCCCCGGCACCCGGACCGACCTCGAGGCCGTGGCCGCGACCGATCCGTTCATCGCCAATCCCGCCTTCCGCCCCGAGACCGACCCGGCCCGCTTCGCCGACTGCCAACCGATGGCCGAGGTCAGCTACGAGTACATGTGGCGGCAGGCCAGCACCGGCACGACCAGCACCAGCAGCGCGCTGTGGACCAGCCGGACCATCAGCCAGAGCCCGGGCTGGCTCAACCTGTTCGGCATCGGCCCGAGCGTGCCGGCCAGCACCACCCTCAAGACCACCCACACCACCCTGCGCCAGACCGCCACCGGCTCGTCGATCGGCACCGGCTTCCAGCTCTTCCGCAACGGCGACACCTACCCGTTCGTGCGCTGCCTCGACACCGTCTTCACCAGCGCGCTCGCCGTCCCCCAGTGACGGTCAGGGCTCGGTGGTCGCCGGAGTCGGGGCCGGGGCCGGGGCCGGGTCGGCGATGGGCCGGAGGTCGACGGTCGGCGCGCTCATCGACGGCTCGGGCGCGGGCGTCGGCTCGGGCTCGACCGGCGGCACCGCGCTCGCGGCCCGGGTCGCCAGTCGTCCGGTTCCCGGACCGTCGATCGCCTCGACCGTGCCGTCGCCCAGCCGCTCCTCGAGCAGCTTCGACGCGATGGTCAGGAAGTCCTCCTCGGTGAGGATGCCGACCAGCCGGCCGTCGTGGACCACCGGCAGGCAGCCGATCCGCTTGCGCCGCATCAGCCGGATGGCGTCGATGGTCGGGGTCTCGGGGGTCACCACCGCGACCTCCTCGGCCTTGCGCATGATCGCCGACACCCCGGTGCGGTGGCTGACGCCGTGCGACGCGATGAAGCGCAGCACCGCGCGCTGGGTCACCAGGCCGATCAGCTTGTGGTCCTTGTCCTCGACCGGGACGTGGCGGATCCGCTCCCAGATCATGAGGTTCGCGATCATCTCGACCGGATCGTCGGCCTGGACCGTGAACAGGTCCGTGGTCATGTACTGCTCGACCCGCAGGTAGTTGTGGCGGGTCACGTCGGCCTCGTCGAGCCGGGCCCGCTCCCACTCCGACACCGGCCGGCCGGTCAGCTGGCGCTTGACGGTGGCGGCGACCAGCGCGTTGGCCCGCTCGCCGGGCGTGGCCCGATCGCGCAGCGAGTTCCACGACGAGAACTGCCAGCGGGCGCCGGTCCGCGCGGTGCGGACCCGCTCGTCGATGACGCCCAGGTACTTCTTGACGTCGGCGTCGATGATGCCGGCCCGGCGCAGGCCGGCCTCGGCCAGGGGCAAGAGCCGGTCGAGCACCAGGTTGCGGGCCGAGATGTCCTCGCCGTCGAGCCACACGAAGCTCGCGCCCAGGCCCTCGCGGGCCGCGGTGTAGAAGTTGGCGCCGGCCTGATCGAAGTCGATGCGGCGGGTGACGTCGTCGCCGCGGTGGTCCATCTCGGTCATCAGCGCGAACCAGAACGCGCCGTTGGCGACCTCGTCGAGCGTGCTCGGCCCGGCCGGCATCACCCGGTTCTCGATCCGCAGGTGCGGCTTGCCGTCGGTGATCCCGTAGCAGGCCCGGTTCCAGCGGTAGATGGTGCCGTTGTGCAGGCGCAGGGCCTTGAGCAGCGGCAACTCGCCGCGATCAAGCTTGGCGTTGGGATCCTCGTCGAGATCGGTGCTGACCAGGGTCCGGAAGCGGGCGATGTCCTCCTTGAAGATCTCGACCACCGAGTTCTTGACCCAGCGGGTGCCGAAGCTGACCCGGGCCTCGGTCTCGCGCAGGTGGTGGGTCTGGCGGGTGTCGACCGACTGCTTGAACAGCGCGATGCGGGTCTCGGCCCACAGCCGGCGGCCGAACAGCAGCGGCGAGTTGGCCGAGATCGCCATCACCGGCCCGGCCAGGACCTGCGACAGGTTGTAGAGCCGGGCGAACTCCGACGGGTGGACCTGGAGGTGGACCTGGAAGCTCGAGTTGCAGGCCTCGAGCATCACCGAATCGTGCTCGATGATCAGCTCGTCGAGGCCCTTGATCGAGAACTCGAAGTTGCCGCCGCGCAGCTCGGTCAGGATCCGGTTGAGGGTCTGGTAGCGCGGGCTCGGCACCATGCTGTCGAGCGCGAGGTCCGACTTGCGCATCGTCGGCAGGATGCCCATCAGCACGACGTCCATGTCGATCTGCCGGGCGGCCTTGCGGGCCCGGCCGACCAGGTCGTCGAGCTGCGCGTGCATCCGGGTCAGGCCGTCGCCGGTGAACGTCTGCGGGTCGCAGTTGGCCTCGAGCTGGAACATGCCGAGCTCGGTGGTGTAGTGGTCGTCCTGCAGCAGCTCGAGCATCTTGAGCGCGCCGCGGGCCGGCACCCACTGCTGGTCGATGATGAACATCTCTTGCTCGGCGCCGATCCGGCGGATGCCGGTCTCGAACTTCTGCTCGGTGATCATCCGCTCGACCGCGCGGACGTCGGCGAGGATCGCGTGCATGAACTCGCGGCGCCGTTCGGCGTCGAGCTCCCCGTCCAGCTCCTTGTGCGATCGCGTGTTGGTCGTGCTCATCGGCGCAGCCTCCCCGGGCCCTCGATCATAGGGCACTCCCGGGCCGGCGCGCGACCCGCCCGCGGGGCTATCGGCTGCGTGCCAGCGCCGCCGACCGGCCGTCACCCGGCCGTCACTCGAGGATGGTCGGGACGATGGCGGTGACCTCGGGCAGCATCGACAGGTGGCACAGGGTGGCCCAGGCGTCGTCGGTGAGCGCGCCGTGGACCGCGGTGCAGGCGGCGCCGGCGGTCGGGATCGTGCACAGGAGCTGGGTCGCCGGATCGCAGCCGGCCCGGCCGGTGCCGACCGCGCAGGTGGCGGTCGGGGCCAGGGTGGTGATCGCGGTCGCGAGCACCGGCGGGATGCACAGCTCGACGCTGCCGTCGTTGGCGCAGCCGGTGGCCTGGGTGAAGGCCAGCTTGTCGGCCCGGCAGCCCGCGCACTGATCGGCGCGCACGCACGGGCCGTAGCAGGCGCCGAGGTACGAGGTCACGTACGGGCCGGCGCAGAACGGCGCGACCCGCTCGCAGGTCGCCGGGCCCAGGCAGTCGGCCAGGCCGGCGGCGCAGGCCTGGTAGGTGGCGCAGTAGCCGAGCAGGTTGCGGCAGGGGTCGACCTGGTAGCCGGCGTGGCAGTCGCCGCGGGCCAGGCACGCGCCCTCGTCGAGGGTAGCGCAGGCGCCGCCGGCGGGGCTGGCGTCGATCGGCGGCTGCTGGTCGGCGCCGCCGCAGCCGGTGACCACCGCGAGCGCGCCGATCGTGAATGCCGTGAGCAGGGACCGCACCCGGTCAGCCTACACCCCGACCCGCCGACGCCGTTGCGGTATCGCCGTTGCGGTATCGTGCCGCCGTGCGCCGCGTCCTCATCGCCATCGCCCGGCTGCTGCCGGTCGTCGTCGGGGCCGGGGCGATCGCCGTGGCTGCGCTGTGGGTGTTCCGCCACTGGGTCGGCTACGACGACCTCGCGGCCAGCAACAACGAGGTCGGCAACTACCTGCAGACCGTCGGCACCATCTACGCGGTGCTGCTGGCGTTCGTGGTGTCGGCGGTGTGGGGCCAGTTCAACGAGTCGCGGACCGTGGTCGAGCGCGAGGCCACCGAGGTCGTCGACCTGTTCCGCATCATCGACGGCTTCCGCACCGAGGCCCGGCGGCCGCTGCACCGGGCCCTGGCCCGCTACCTCGACGCGGTGATCGGCCACGAGTGGCGGGCGATGGCCACCGGCGACGACGCCACCAGCGAGAAGATCGGCGCCGAGCTCGACGTGGTCTGGCGCGGCCTGCACTGCTTCGAGGCCCAGACCGACTGCGAGCGCACGCTCCACGGCGAGGCCCTCAGCCGGTTCAACGATCTGTCCGACGCCCGGACCGAGCGCCTGACCGCGGCCCGGACCCGCATGCCGCTCGGCCTGCGCCTGCTGCTCTACGTCGGCGCCCTGGTGATGACCGCGTCGATGTTCCTGCTTGGCGTGCGCAGCTTCACCATCCACGCCGTGATCACCGGCGCCTTCGCCGCCTCCATCTCCCACGTCCTCTACCTGGTCGAGGACCTCGACGACGCCTTCTCCGGCCTGTGGCAGGTGTCGACCGCGCCGTTCGAGCGCGCCCGCCGCCACGTCCGCGCCGGCCTCGACGCCGACACCGACCACGCCCCGCTGTCGTCCCTGCCCGGCAGCGAGGACTGACCCGGCCGGATCCGACGAACTCCGCCGTCCAGGCAACGCGGTACAGGCTGCTCGCTCTAGGGTGCCGGGTGCTTGGCCCGGTACTCGTCGCGGTACTTGATGACCATGTCGAGCTCGGCCTTCGAGTAGACCTTGCCGGTCAGCTCCTTCCAGGTGGCCGCCGCCGCATTGTCGAAGCCGGCGACCAGGTCGGCGCTGGCGTCGGTGATCTTCACGCCCTTGCGTTCGATCTGCTTGCGTGCGCTCTCGTTGTCCTTGCGGATCTGCTTGCGCAGGGCCTTGGCCATGCCCTTGGACACCTTGACCACCAGCGCCTGATCCGCGGCCGTCCACTTCTTGACCGTGTCGAGCTTGGTCACGGTCGCGCCGATCGCGAAGCTCATCGGCAACGAGGTCATGAACTTGACCTTGGTGTTCCACTGCAGCGCGACCGCGGCCAGCGGCGAGCCGTAGCAGGCGTCGATGCGGCCGGTGGTCAGGTTGGGCTCGACCTCGGGCACGCCGAGCGGGACGCCGGACACGCCGAGCTGCTTGTACATGGCCCGGACCAGGGTGTCGTCGCCCCACAGCCAGACCTTCGAGCTCTTGAGCGAGTCGATCGACTTGACCTCGCTCTTCGACAGGAAGTAGACCCAGCCGACCTCGCCGCGGTCCTCGAGCCGGAAGCCCTTGGCCTCGAACTTCTTCTGGAAGTAGGGCCACATCTTGTCGGCGACGTAGTCGACCTCCTCGACGGTGGCGAACATGCGCGGCAGCTCGAGCACCCGGATGCTCTCGTCGATCATCGACAGGCCGACCGACGTCAGCGCGGCGCCGTCGAGCTGGCCGAGGTTGATCTTGCGGACGACGTCGCGCTCGTCACCCTGGACGCCGCCGGCGTAGTACTTGAGGACCACCCGATGCTCGGTCTTGGTGTCGATCTCGGCGGCGCCCTTGCCCAGGATCTTCATCCACGAGCTGCCGTCGGGGGCGAGCGTGGCCATGCGGACTTCGCCATCGGCGGCGGCAACACCGGCGGTGGCGGCGGTGGCGGCGACGACCAGCATGGTCGCACCGAAACGAACGAGATCAAGATTGCGCATCGACAGGCTCCCTTGCACGTGTGGCCGCCATCATAAGCCACCGCCACGCCGGCGCCAGGGCGAAGCCCGCCCGTCGGCGCGCCGGGGTCCCGGTGTGGCGTCCAGCGCCGGCCGGCTCGGCCTGAGCCCAATGCCGCTGTTCGATCTCGACGTGCGACGATCAGCGTCGCTGCAGGACGCGCTGGGCCGGGATCCAATCCTCCGGGCGAGCCGCCTCGGCAGCGGTCAGCGCGACGTCGAGTTCGAGCTGTTCCGTGCTGGTCGGTTCGACCGCGCCGTCACCCGCAAACGACACGTACACGACCTCCCCATCCGGCAGCTCGACGTCATCGTCGCCGACCAGCTTGCCGCCCTTCACCCTCGCCGCGAGTGGCTTCATGGCAGGAATTTTAGGCCGGATTTCGGACACCCGCCCGATCGCCGCGGCCCGACCTTCAGCCCTGGGTCCACTCGCCGAGGTACTGCGGCAGCATCTTGCGCCAGGTGACCCAGTCGTGCGGCCACTGCGCGCCCCACGAGTCGACCCGGTTGGGCACGCCCTGATCGCCGAGCGCCTTGGCCATCGCCCACGACTCGCCGATGGCCTCGGCCCGGCCCTCGCCCGAGGCCAGCAGGATGAAGCGGCTGCGCAGCACGTCGAGGTGGCGGCCGGCCAGCGTCGGCACGAAGTGCACCGGCGACGACACCCAGAAGTCGTCGCCGAACTCGTGGGGCTGGGCCCGGAAGAACCGGCGCAGATCGTAGGTGCCCGACAGCGCCAGCGCGCGGGTGAAGACGTCGGGGAAGCGACAGACCGCGGCCACCGCGTGGAACGCGCCGAACGACGCGCCCGCGGTCCACAGCTCCATCGCCGGGTCCTCGCAGTCGGCGCGGATCGCCGGCACCACCTCGTGGCGGATGTACTGGTGAAACTGGTTCTGCAGCCACATCCGGTGGCGGGGCGAGCCCTCGCTGGTGACCAGGGCCTGGCCGGCGACGCTGTCGCACGAGTAGATCTTGATCCGGCCGGCGTCGAGCAGCGGCCGCAGCACGTCGATCACCTGCCAGCGCTCGATCTCCTCGGCGTCGCCGCCCGCGGTCGGGAACAGCAGCACGGGCTGACCGAAGTGGCCCCAGCGGACCATCGTAGTCTCGCGCTGCAGCCGGTCCGAGCGCCAGCGTCCGACCTGCTTGTCGACCGGCTGGCCGCGGCGATCGTGCGCGGTGCCGCCTGCGTCGGCCGCCATCAGCGCGTGGCTCCGGGCTGCTCGTCGGCGCGCCAGGCCTGGATCCGGTTCCAGAACAGCTCGGTGAACGGCTCGATCTCGTGGGCCGGGAACAGCGCCGCGACCTTGGCCCGGACCGCGCCCTTGGCGGTCGGGGTGGCGAAGAAGTTCCACGCCACCTCGTCGAGGTGGCCGAGGTGGGTGGCGCAGAACTCCTCGAACCGCTCGGTCTCGAACCGCTCGGCGGCGACCTTGGCGTACGCGCTCAACCGCTCGCGATACGACAGGTCGGGCTGGGCCGCGATCGCGTAGAACGGGTCCCAGTCGAGGGTGCGCCGCATCTTGCGCCTGGTCACCGCGCAGAAGATCGACCACCGGATGTTGGCCTTCACCAGCCACGGGAAGTGGCGGTGGAGCGACGTCACCTGCGAGTCGGGGCAGGGGTTGGCGAAGTCGATCGGGTACCAGGTGCCGTCCTTGCGCAGGGACTCGCACGAGTTGAAGTCCCAGCCGAAGAACGCGTTGATGGTCAGCGTGATGTCGCGCAGGAGCTGGGCGTCGTCCTCGGAGACGAAGTCCTTGTCCTGGGTGTAGCGGTCGTGGAGCGGCGCGCCGGGATCGTAGTTGACGAGCTTGGTCTGCGGCCCGAGGCCGATGCAGCGGACGAAGCGATCGAACGGGTGGACCGCGGCCTGCAGGTGCATCACCAGCTTGCCGCTCTCCTCGTAGCGCTGGCGGAGCTGGCGCTCGTCGTCGATCTTGTTGACACCCTTCCAGCCGCCACCGTCGTACGGCTTCATGAACAGCGGGTAGCCGAGCTGCTTACCGATCGCGTTGAGATCGAACAGGCGGGCGTAGGCCTTGAGCGTCGGCTGCAGGTCGGCGCTCGGCTCGTACGACTTGGGCGGGACCAGCCAGGTCTCGGGGATGGGCAGCCCGAGGTGCATCATCGCCGCGTACGTCGTGTGCTTCTCGTTGCTCTGCACCGACCACGGGTTGTTGAGGACGTAGAGGCCGTCCATCACGATGGCCTTCTTGATCCACTCGCGCGACAGGTGGTACCAGTGGGTCAGGCGATCAAGCACCATGTCGTAGCGACACGGCTGGCGCAGATCGAACGGCTCGATCGTCACCCGCTCGACGTCGATGCCGACGGTGTCGCCGTCCCAGGGGATCGCGAGGTCGAGCTGCTTGACGATGGCCTCGTAGCAGAGAGGCCAGCAGATGTCGGCGCCGAGCGACAGGCCGATGGTGCGCTTCACGCTTGCCATAGGAACGCATGGTAACCCAGAGGCGGGCGGTCCCGCGCGGGCCCGGGCGCTTGTCGGCGGGCCGCCGCTGCCCTACCGTCGACGTCTGATGGGCGCTCCCCAGCGAATCGCGTGCGCGCAGTGCGGGGCCACGGTCGAGTACCGGCCCGACGACGGCGAGGCCGCGCTGACCTGTCCGAGCTGCGGACATCGGCAGCCGATCGCCGCCGGCCCGGCCCCGGCCAAGGACGACTACGCGGCGCTGCTGGCCGCCTCGCTCGCCGACCGCGCCTACGACCAGTCGTCGGTGCTGACCTGCGCCACCTGCGGCGCGGCGACCACGGTGCCGGCCACGGTGCTGGCCGAGCGCTGCCCGTTCTGCGCGGCGCCGACCGTGACCGCGCCCGGCGATCGCCGGCTGCGACCGGCGGCGGTGCTGCGGTTCGCGCTCGACGAGGACGCGGCCCGCGCCGCGGTGGTTGCCTGGGAGCAGGGCCTGTGGTTCATGCCCGGCCGCCTGGCCCCGGTCGGCGGCGCCTGGCAGCTCAGCGCGGTGTACCTGCCGTACTGGATCTTCGACTGGGACGTCACCGTCGACTACCAGGGCTCGCGCGGCCGGCGGATCAACGACAAGACGTCGTGGACCGCGTGTACGGGGACCTTGCAGATCAAGCTCGACGGCTCGACGGTGTTCGGCTCGCGCGGGGTCGGGCGGGCCCAGGGCGTCGAGCTCGAGCCGTGGGCCAGCGATCGCGTGGTCGCGTACCAGGACGCCTATCTACAGGGCGTGCGGGCCGAGACCAGCGGCCTGACCGTGGCCCAGGCCGGCGACCTCGGCCACCGCCTGCTCGAGCGCCGGGTCAAGGACGACATCGAGCGCGACATCGGCGGCGATCAGCAGCAGATCGACACGACGACCATCACCTATCACGCCGCCTCGGTGCGGCTGGTGCTGATGCCGATCTGGGTGACCCACGCCGAGCACGGCGGCCCGCGCTACCGGGTGCTGGTCAACGGCGAGAGCGGCGAGGTCGTCGGCGAGCGGCCGGTCAGCCGGACGAAGGTCCTGGCGCCGGCACTGGCGCCGCTGGCGCTGGCGGCGCTCGGCGCGGTCTACCTGCCCCGCTTGCTGGGCTGGCACGCGCGCCCGGCCTGGCAGGCGCACCTGCTCGGCTTCTGGCTCGTGCTCGGCATCCTCGGCATCGTCGGCATGGTGATCGGCTCGTCGATGTCGGCGCGCGCCAAGCGGAGCGGGCCGGCCCGTCAGCGCGAGCTCTACGTCGCGCGCCAGGGCCCGGGCTCCACCGGCTTGCAGGTCGATCCGGCGGCGATGTGGCAGGGCGCGCTGCAGGGCGACCCGCTCGGCCGCGGCACCCTGGTCACGGTGGCCGGCTTCGCGGCCATGTTCGTGGCCTTCATGCCGACGGCGGTGCTGGTGATGTTCCCCGAGCCGGTGCCGATCGCGATGATGCACGGGTTCTCGGCGGTGGCCGTCGGCGGCTTCACGTGGGCGATGGCCAAGGCCGGCCGCGATCGTCGAAAGCTGCTCGGCCTCGACGACGCCTGACCCCGGGTCGACGAACGCCGGCTGCGACGCTTCGTCTCGACGCGGGTCGGCTCGGGCCGCTATCAGTCGGCGAGCGAGGTCGTGCGCGAGGGGCTGCGTTGCTTGAGACCCACGAGCGCATGCGGGCGGCCGCGCTGGCCGAGCTGCGCGCCGAGGTGGCCGTGGGCCTGCGCCAGGCCCGCCGCGGCGAGCTCCTCTCACGCCGGCCGCGAAGGACGACCTGATCGAGATCAGTCTCGACGACGCCTGACGCTGCGGGAATGGCCGCGTGCGCGCGGGCGTTGATGCGCGATGAACCCGCGGCTCCGGCGGATGCTGACCATCGCGGCGATCGGCGTCGCGCTCGGCGTGCTCGCGCTGGCGTACCGCGGTCCGGGCCGCGCGCTCGTACGCGGCCACGTCGGCGACGCCGGCGCGACGATGGTG
>JAYVSF010000107.1:0-6045 GCA_043775605.1 Myxococcales bacterium | reverse complement strand
GGCCTGCACGTAGTACCGGCGGTCGTGCTCGCCGAGCTCGCGGGCGAGCGCCTGGTACTCGGCCTCGGTCACCTGTTGCGCGTGCGCCATCGCCAGGGTCTTGCGGTTCGCGGCTGGCTCGGTCCGCGCTAGCGGATCGGGCCGCCGTCGGTGTCGGCGTCCTGCTCGAACTCGTTGCCCGTGTGGCGGCCGGTGTCGGGGTCGAGGTCCTCGAACGCGAGGTTGACCCCGCTGTCGGCGTCGTCGAGATCGACGTCGACCGTGCCGTCGCTGGGCTTGTCGGCGGCCGGGGCCCGGTGGCCGTCCGGGACCGGCACCGCCGACACCACCAGCGCAGGATCGGAGCCGACCTCGAACGGCTCGGCCAGGTCGGCCGCGCGCTCGTCCTCGACCACGAAGCCGTCGCCCTCGCCCGGCAGGTCGTCGTCGGCGAAGCCCTCCTGGTCGCCCGCGCCATCGTCGCCGTCGACGATCAGGGCCGGGCGCCGCAGCACCGGCGGGGACGCGAGGTAGTCCGGTCGGTCGCGGCCGGCGAAGGCATCGAGCGCGATCGCCGCGTAGTCGACCCGGTCGTGGCTGCCGTCGGCCTCGACGATCTGGCCGACGTCGATCTCGGCGGTGCCGGGGTCGCGCACCGAGCCGTCGGCGATGTGCGTCGGCCGCGACGGCTGCTGGTCGATGGTGTCGAACAGCTCGACCTTGCCGGTGTTGAGCTCCTCGTCGGCCTCGATCGTGCGCTTCCGGCCGATCAGGCAGCTGGCCTTGACCGTGATCTGGAACGCGCGCTCGCCGAAGTACGCGTCGATCGCCTCCTTGATGTACCAGAAGATGTCCTGCAGCTCCTGGCCGGTCCCGGCGATCTCCTTCCAGCCTGGCAGCGGCCCGTACTCGATCACCGGCGCGAAGAAGAACTCGCGCGAGCTCTTGAACAGCAGCGTGAACTCCTCGATCTCGACCGTGGGATCGAGGCCGGCCGCCAGCATCAATTCGCAGCAGTCGTCGACGCTCGGGTAGCTGGCGAGGTGCTGATCGAGGCGCTCGAGGGCCTCGTGCTTGTCGTGCTTGACCAGCACCTCGCGGAAGATGTCGTGGAACTCCTGCCAGGTCCCCGCCAGCGGCAGCGTGCAGCGGACCTCGCCGCCGAGCTTGGTCACCCGCGCGAAGTCGTGGAGCGCGCCCTTGAGGCTGGGCATCTCGGCCAGGCCGAGGTTGCACAGCACCAGGTCGTAGACGTCATCGGCGAACGACAGCCGGGGCAGCGGGCTCTCGGTGCGGAAGAACACGCCCTTGCCCTGGCCGGAATCGGCGACCTTGCGCCGGGCGATGTCGAGCATCGCGCTCGAGGCGTCGATGGCGATGACCCGGGTGCTGTCGGCCTTGCGGCGCAGGACCTCGACCAGCGGATAGCCAGTACCGCACGAGATGTCGAGAATCTGGCCGCGCTCGGGCACCGCCAGCCCGCGCAGCAGCATCTTGCCGAAGCGGGATCCCCATACCGGCGCGATCTGATCGTCGTAGATCCGCGCCAGCTTCTCCTGGTGCTGAGTCCGTTTGTGGACCGCCACGGGCTTCCCGGAATCTTGCGGGCCCCCGGCCGCCAACGCAAGTGCCCAGATCGACGACGGTCGGAGGTTCACGCACGCCGGGCCCACATCCCGCCCGATCCCCATGTTCACGACGTGGTCTGGCCTACCAAATCCCGCGGTCGCCACCTGATCGCCGCGGTCAGGGCCCGGGGTGGCCGCGGCGCCCGCGACCGACGACCATCCGTGGCATGGTCGCTGGGCGATGAGCACGAACGGGACCGCGCCGCCCTTCATCACCCGTGTCCGGCTGCGAAACTACCGCAGCATCGCGGGGTGTGATGTCGCGCTGGAGCCGCTGACGATCCTGGTAGGGCCGAACGGATCGGGCAAGAGCAACTTCCTCGACGCGCTCCGTCTGACGGCTGAGAGCCTGCAACATTCCCTGGATCATGCGCTAGGCGAGCGTGGGGGCGTCCATGCGGTGTGCCGACAACCGGCCGCCCGACCCAATTTCGCCGTCCGCCTGGACTTCTTTCTCGATGGGCAGCCTGGCCACTATGCGTTCGACTTCGGACCCGGGCGCAAGGAGCGTAAGTACGACATCCGTCGAGAGACCTGTGCGTGGGCGGGGGCGAGCTACGACGTGGTCGACGGCGAGGTCGTGCGGCCACCGGCGCCGGTGTCGCCTCCAACTGCACCGGGTCGACTCTACCTGGTCAATGCCGCTGGGTTGCCGCCGCTCCGCCCGGTGTTCGACGCCCTTTCGGCGATGGCGGTCTACAACCCGAGCCCGGCCAAGATCCGCGAGTTGCACGCACCTGACGAGGGCGCCTTACTCGAGCGCGAAGGAGCGAACCTGGCTGGGGTGCTGGAGCGACTTGCACGGACCGATCCGATCGCCGCTCGGCGAATCGACGAGTACATGGCACGGGTTGTTCCCGGGATCGAGTCGGTCGAGCCGATCCGGGTCGGGCACCTGGAAACGGTGGCCTTTCACCAGCGAGGGGAAGGCTCGCGCGGGCGCGACACCTTCTCGGCCATCAACATGTCCGACGGTACCCTGCGCGCGCTCGCCGTCCTGACATCGCTGTTTCAGCACGGCGACGGTACGCGCGCTCGGCTGATCGGCATCGAGGAGCCGGAGACGGCCCTGCACCCCGCCGCGGCCGGCTTGCTCCTCGATTGCCTGCGAGAAGGCGCGCGCGAACGGCAGGTGATCATCACGACCCATAGTCCGGACCTTCTCGACGATGAGGCCATCACCGCCGAGCAACTCCTGGCCGTATCGGCCAGCGAAGGGCGGACCACGATCGGGCGCGTCGACGCGGCGAGTCGTGAGGCGCTTCGGACGTCCCTGTATCGTGCGGGCGAGCTGTTGCGACTCGGTCAGCTCGAACCCGACCCGTCCGCGATCACCAGCGAGCAGCTCAACCTCTTCGAGTCGACACCTTGAAGGTCGGTGCCATCGTCGAAGGCCACGGCGAGGTCGGGGCCGTGCCGATCTTGATCCGTCGCATTGCCGAGCGTTTCGGTGTGCACTGCGATGTCCGACCTCCGCTGCGCGTGCCGCGATCGACGTTGGTCAAGGCCCACGAACTCGAGCGGGCCGTGACGCTGATGGGCAACAAGGTCGGCCCTGACGGCGGTGTGCTCGTGCTCTTCGACGCAGACGACGACGCGGCCTGCGCGCTCGGGCCGTCGTTGCTCGCCCGCGCTCGTAGCGCCCGACCCGACCTCGCGATCGGCGTGGTCCTCGCCGTGCGCGAATACGAGGCATGGCTGCTCACGGCGGCCGAGTCATTGCGAGGCCAACGAGGCCTCCCGTGGGCACTCACGCCGCCGCCGAATCCCGAGACGATCCGCAACGCCAAGCGCTGGTTCGACGAACGTATGCCGCGCGGCTACAGCGAGACGACCGATCAGGCGGCGCTCACCGCGACGTTCGATCTCGATCGCGCTCGGGTCGCGCCTTCGTTCGACAAGCTGGTCCGTGAGGTGACGAAGCTCCTCGGTCTGCCGTCCGAGCTGCCCCCGCTGCCTGCCCGGCTGCCGCTCTGACCCGTCGCACCAGCGCGCGAGGACCGGGCGAGCGCCTCGCGCAGCAGGTCGAGCATCGGGCGAAGCGAAACTCGACGGCGGCGTTGGCGTACCGCGGCATGCTGCCCGGGACGTTGCTCAGGCCACACTTGATCGCGAGCGCGTCGAAGGCGGCGCGGAGGTCGGCCTCGTACTCCGGGTAGGTGTTGTAGGACGTGGACACCGTCGTCTTGGCTCCGATCGCAACCTGCCGCGACGCGCGCGGTGGGCAACGGTCTCAGGCCGGCTTGTACAGGTCCTGGCCGCCGTCCTTGAACTCCGCGGCCTTCTCCGCCAGGCCGGCCGCGATCGCCGCCTCGTCGTCGAGGCCGTGGGCGGCGGCGTAGTCGCGGACGTCCTGGGTGATCCGCATCGAGCAGAACTTCGGTCCGCACATCGAGCAGAAGTGCGCGCCCTTGGCCGCCGGCGCCGGCAGGGTCTCGTCGTGGAAGTCGCGGGCGGTGTCGGGGTCGAGCGACAGGTGGAACTGGTCCTGCCAGCGGAACTCGAAGCGGGCCTTCGACAGCGCGTCGTCGCGCCGCTGCGCGCCCGGGTGGCCCTTGGCCAGATCGGCGGCGTGGGCCGCGATCTTGTAGGCGATGACGCCGTCCTTGACGTCCTTCTTGTTGGGCAGGCCGAGGTGCTCCTTCGGCGTCACGTAGCAGAGCATCGCGGTGCCGAACCAGCCGATCATCGCCGCGCCGATCGCGCTGGTGATGTGGTCGTAGCCGGGCGCGATGTCGGTGACCAGCGGCCCCAGCGTGTAGAACGGCGCCTCGTGGCACTTCTCGAGCTGGAGGTCCATGTTCTCCTTGATCTTGTGCATCGGCACGTGGCCGGGGCCCTCGATCATCACCTGGACGTCGTGCTTCCACGCGATCTTGGTCAGCTCGCCCAGGGTCTCGAGCTCGGCGAGCTGGGCCCGGTCGTTGGCGTCGGCCTGGGAGCCCGGCCGCAGCCCGTCGCCGAGCGAGAACGCGACGTCGTACTTCTTCATCACCTCGCAGATCCGCTCGAACTCGGTGTAGAGGAAGTTCTCCTTGTGGTGGGTCAGGCACCACTTGGCCATGATCGACCCGCCGCGCGACACGATGCCGGTGGTGCGGCCCGCGGTCCACGGGATGTACGGCAACCGGACGCCGGCGTGGATGGTGAAGTAGTCGACGCCCTGCTCGGCCTGCTCGATCAGCGTCTCGAGGAACAGATCGATGGTCAGGTCCTCGGCGACGCCGTTCACCTTCTCGAGGCACTGATAGATCGGCACCGTGCCGATCGGCACCGGCGAGTTGCGGACGATCCACTCGCGGGTCTCGTGGATCTGCTTGCCGGTCGACAGGTCCATGACCGTGTCGGCGCCCCACTTGGTCGACCACCGCAGCTTGTCGACCTCCTCGCCGATCGACGACGACACCGCCGAGTTGCCGATGTTGGCGTTGATCTTCACCAGGAAGTTGCGGCCGATGATCATCGGCTCCGACTCCGGGTGGTTGATGTTGGCCGGGATGATCGCCCGGCCGCGCGCGACCTCGCTGCGCACGAACTCGGGCCCGGTCACCGGATCGAGGCCCTCGCGGATCGCGATGAACCGCATCTCCTCGGTGATCTCGCCCTTGCGGGCATAGTGCATCTGCGACCGGTTGCCGGTGTCGCCGCTCGCGAGCCGACGCGCGATCCACGGCGCGCGCAGCTTGGGCAGGCCGTGGTGGAGGTCGTGGCCACTCGGCCCGCTGGTGTCGTAGACGTCGAACGGCGGCTCGCCGCCCTGCAGGTGGATGCGGCGGACCGGGACCCGGAGCTCGCCGGCCTCGACGTGGATCTTCTCGGAGGCCGGGAAGCCCTCGACCGCGCCGAGGGCGGCCACCGGGTCGGGCCCGGCCACCGGCAGCGCGCGCCTGCCGTGACCGCTGGCGCCGTCGCCGTTGTCGTTGCTGGCGCCGCCACTACCGTTGCCGTTACTGCCGTTGCCGTTACTGCCGTTGCCGCTCATGAGCGCTTCCTTCCCCCGGTGGCCGCCAGCGCGGGTCGGGCAAGTTCGAGGGGTCGCACGCCCGTGGCGTGCCTCTCAGCCGTGTGGCTCCCCCAGCGTGGTGGTCGTGATCTGCGCGTCTGGATGAACGCGGACCCTACCGCACCGCGAGCAAAAGTGCAGGCCTGACCGCCGACGCGAACCGGCGAGCTGGGCCGGCCACCGTGCCGCGCCTCCGAGTCGGAGGTCACCGGCGACGGGCATGGACCATGACATCTCGACATTCAATATCGACTTTTCATGGTATGTTCTCGTCATGATCTCGCGGGCCACTCACCTGAGCGCTGTCAAGCGCGCGCTGCGCCGCAGTCGGGTCGTGGCCATCCTCGGCGCGCGCCAGGTCGGCAAGACCACGCTCGCCCGGCAGCTGGCCGCGACGCGAGCGGTGACCTGGTTCGACCTCGAAGATCCTGGCGA
>JAYVSF010000106.1:0-8705 GCA_043775605.1 Myxococcales bacterium | reverse complement strand
GGGCGGGGGTGAATGGGGGGGGGGGGGGGGTGGGGGTGGGGCTGGGTGCCTTGCGCGATCGGTCGCGGGCGATCCACCCCACCGGCCAACGCCCTTGGGCGTCGGCGCGGAGCCGGGCCCTGTCACCATTCGTGGGCACCGGCCTCGGCCTGCTCGCGGTGGCCGCCGGCCTGCTCGCCGTCCGGGTCGGCGCGGGGCTGTGGGGCCTGGCGGCGATGGTCGCGGCGCTCGCGGCGCTCCATGTTCCGGTCCGGCGCATCCCGTGGGCCGCCGCGGCCGGTCTCGGGCTCGGCTACGCCGGGGCCTGGGCCGCCGCGCGCATCGGCGTCGCCAGCGAGATCGCCAGCCTGCCGGCCGCGGTCGTCGCCGGGCTGTCGGCCGGCACCTTCGGCCTGGTCAGCGCGGTCGCGCTGTCGGCGCGCCACCTCAACGTCGTGCGCGATCCGGTCGAGACCGCGTACCGGGCGCTGCCGCAGCTGACCGGCGAGGGCCGGGAGCTGGTCGAGCGCGGCCGGGCGATCTGGCACGCCACCGACGCCAGCTCGGTCACCGCCGACGAGCACCGCGCCCTGGTCCAGGACGGCGTGCTCCAGCTCCTGCGCGCCGCCGACCGGCTGGCCCGGACCCCGGCGGTCGACACCGCCGACATCGTCCGCCGCCAGGGCGAGCTCGATCGCCGGATCGAGGCCACCGTCGACCCGGTCGCCAAGGACCAGTACCGCCAGACCCGCGCCGCCCTCGACGATCAACAGCGCTACGCCGAGCGCGTCAGCGCCGCGCGCGAGCGGATCGTCGCCCGCATGCACCACGGCGTGACCACCCTCGAGACCTTCCGGCTGGCCTGCGCCCAGCTCGACGCCACCGCCGCTGCCCGCGAGGCCGCCGACGCCCGCTCGGCGGTCGCGGTCCTGGCCGAGGTCGGCGCCGAGGTCGAGGCGATCAGCGACGCCGCGCCGCTTTCCTAGCCAGGAACCTGTTGCGCATTGCTCGCTCGCCAAGGCTCGCGCGTAACCGGCGGCCGCGAGTACGCCACAGGCATCGGTGAGGCGACGATGGTAGCCTCGGCCCACCTCGGCTCTCGCCTCGCTCGCCTGGAGGACCTCGTGCACCGGATCCTGCGCTCCCTGGCCCTCGCCGCCGTCACCGCCACCGCGGTGCCCCTCGTCGCCTCGCTCGTCACGACGCCGGCCTGGGCCGACGACTCCGGCGCGCTCTACAAGCAGGGCCTGGCCCTCAAGGCCCAGGGCAAGGACGACGACGCCATCGTCGCCCTCGAGAAGTCGGTCGCGGCCGATCCGCGCAACGGCCTGGCCTGGGCGTCGCTCGGCCACCTCTACAAGATGAAGCAGGCCAACGACAAGGCGCTGGCCGCGTACCAGGAGGCGGTCAAGACGATCAAGAACGACGCGACGGTGTGGAGCAACCTCGGCATGGCGTTCTACCGCGCCAACCGCGTCGACGAGGCCAAGGCCGCGCTCGAGACCTCTCTCAAGCTCAACCCCAAGGCCGCCGACGTCCACAGCAACCTCGGCGTGATCCTGCGCAAGCAGGGCGACAACGACGGCGCCCTCAAGGAGCTCGAGGCCGCGATCGCGCAGGCCCCGACCGACGCCTCCTACCAGAACAACTACGGCGTGGCCCTGCGCGCCGCCAACAAGCTGCCCGAGGCGATCGCGGCCTTCCGCCAGGCCATCGCGCTCGGCCCCGACCAGGCCGACTACTACTTCAACCTCGGCGTGGTGCTGCGCCGCCAGCAGGAGGTCGAGCAGGCGATCGCGGCCTACCAGAAGGCGGTCGAGCTCAATCCGGGCAAGGCCGAGGCCTGGTACGACCTCGGCTTCATGTACAAGCTCGACCACGACGACGGCAAGGCGGTCGACTCGTTCAACAAGTACCTGGCCTTGAACGCCGGCAAGGACGCCGCCGGACAGAAGGCGATCGAGGACGAGGTCACCGCGCTCGGCGCCACCCCGCCGCCGGTGAAGGTGGCCCCGGCGCCGCCGGTGGTCTCCACGACGACGACCACCGCCAAGCCGATCAAGAAGCCGGCGAAGAAGCCGGCCCGGAAGAAGAAGGTGGTCAAGGCCACCCCCTGACCGTCTCCGCTCGGGTCAGTGACAGCTGACCGCGACCGGGTCGCACGCGCCGACATCACGCCGGTGCAAGCGGACCACCTGGGTCCGGGTCTGATTGATGATCAGCACCGATCGAGGATCGGCGCCCGGGGCCGAGCTCAGCACGCGCAGGGTCACCACCGGCGGGCCGCAGCCCTCGAACGAGGTCGCGCTGGCCGCGCCGCGCTGGAGCGTGACCTTCCAGTCGCCCTGGTTGCTGCCGCCGACCAGGAACCAGCGACAGGGCGCCATCAGGTCGCCCGCCAGCGGGATCTCGGCGGGGACGCACGGGTTGAGCGTGGTGCCGCCGAACGTGCCGCGGAACTCGACGTCGCAGGTCGGCTCGTTGGCGGTGATGCAGCCGGTGATGTCGTCGGGCGGGCAGTCGGCGGTGCAGAACGCTGCCGGCAGGGTCACGGTCGGCCCGTTGGGGTCGGGCATGCACACGCCGATCGGCATCAGCGAGCCGGTGCCGTCGGTGCAGGTCTGGGCGCCGAGCACGCAGCGGTTGCCCGACGTCGTGAAGCAGGGCAGGGCGTCGGTGAACAGCAGGTGGTCGCAGTTGAAGTCGAGGCCGTCGCAGCGCTCGAAGAAGCCGGGTAGCCCGAACCGGTCGGCGTCGTTGCAATCGTTGGGGCGGCCGAACCGGCACACCGGAGCGTCGCCGGTGGGATCGCCGGCGGTGCCGCAGGCGGCGTAGCCGTCGCCGTCGGCGTCGCCGAGCGCCACCTTGGCCTCGTCGCAGCCGCCGCTGCAGTCGTTGTCGATCTGATCGCACTGATCGTCGGCGGCCTCGGGGTGGATCGCGCTGGCCGGCACGCCGCGGATCGGCCCGGCGTCGGCGCAGTCGAGGTCGGCCGGCACGCAGCGGCCGTCGGCCTTGCGGTGGACGCCCCGGACGGCGGTCTCGCTGACGCAGTTGAGCCAGCCGTCGCCGTCGCCGTCGAGGCCGGGGTCGTTGTCGCAGCCGCCGGCGCAGTCGTTGTCGATGCCGTCGCAGATCTCGGTCGCGCCGGGGTGGATCTCCTCGGACGTGACCGGCTCGCCGAACACGTTGACCGCGACCACGGTGCCGCGGGGCATGTCGACGCAGTCGGGCACGGGGCTACAGGCGTTGACCCCGTCGCCGTCGGGATCGGCGGCGCCGTCCTGATCGAACGCGCAGCAGTTCTGGTCGATGCCGTCGAGGCAGACCTCGCTGGCGGCCGGCGAGATCGCGGGATCGAGGTCGTTGCAGTCGAGCTGGCAGGCGCCGTCCTCGTCGTGGCCCTCGGCGTAGCCGTCGCAGTCGCTGTCGGCGTCGGGCACGATCGCGTGGGCGCGGCCCGAGGCCTGGTCGGGGGCGTTGCCGTCGTTCCACCACACGCAGCCGGCCTTGCCGACCCCGTGGCGGGCCGAGGTGAAGGTCTCGAGCGGCAGGTCGACGATCCGGACCTCGCCGTCGGCGAACTTGATCCCGGCGTCGCTGGTGTGGCCGAACAGGATCGGCGGCGAGTCGAGGGCGGCGCCGTAGCCGACCACCGCCACCATCAGGCCGTCACCGCGGGCCAGGGTATCGGCGGCGTCGAGCTTGTAGCGGAAGGTAGTCCCGCCCAGGCCGTCGGGCAGCGCGACCACGGCCTTGTCGTCGGCGACCCGGGCCGCGAGCCACCAGGCCGGATCGATCGCGCGGTGGCCGCCCGGATCATGGCCCACGCCGACCCGCACCTCGAGCCGGTAGATCTCGGAGTCGGCGCCGGGCCCGCGGTGGATCTCGAGCACGATGCCGCCGTCGGGACCGCAGCCGGCGACCCCGGCGACCAGCGTCGCCAGCGCGACGAGCACGCACGCGGTGAGAGGCGCGCGGCCCCGGACGGCGAACCACGACCGCCGGCGCCGGCGAGCGGCGGTGCGCGCGAACCTGATCATGGACATCCTCGAGCGCAAGAGAGGCGAATCGGTGCGGTCAGCACGGCCGCCTGGCAATTGTAGGCCAGCTACCGCCGACGTCGAGCATAGATCCGGGTGTGGGCCCCGGGTTTGTGCGGCGCGTCCGACTACACCGCCTCACAGGGCGGCTGCGCGATCTCCGCCGGTCCCACCTTGGCTCGGGTAGTTGCTGACCTCCGCGCCGCGCTGGCGGATAATGGCGCGCCCGCGCATGCCGAATCCGCCCGACACCGATCCTGGCTCGCTCGACGCCACCGACGCGGTCAGCCGGCACCTGCAGACCCCGCCCGAGGTGATGCCGGCGCGGCTACCGTCGGTGCCGGCGCGGCGCCCGGCGCGACGAGCCGAGGCCTCGAGCGAGGTCGCGGTCACCACCCGCCACGAGCGGCTCGCGATCGAGCCCGATCCGGCGCCCCTACCTCCGTCACCGGCCGCCGCCGACGCCAGCCGCTGGCTCGAGCGCGAGCGACCCCGGTTCGACACCGCGCCGACCGAGATCGCCGAGTCGTCCGACACCACCCGGCCGGTGGCGGCGCCGTCGGTCGTCCTGCCGCGCACCGGTCATTCGACGACCTTCACCGCCCTGCTCGCGATCACGACGCTCGTGATCGGGATGATCCTCGGCGGGCTCGTGTTCGGTCGCTGACCGGTCCGGTGGTGACTACGGTTTCGGCCAGGGCTCGACCTCGCCGATCAGCGCGAGCCGGGCGGCGCTGTCGATCGCGCTGTACACCGCGATCGTCCGCCGCTCGGCATAGCGCAGGCCGACCACGACCTCCTGCCGGCCATCGCCGTCGATGTCGAGCACGCCGAGGATGTCGATCGTCACCTTGTGGCGGGGGTCGGCGATGGCCGCGTCGATCGCCACCGCCAGCCCGTAGCGGCTGAAGCTCGGGGTGCACGGCGGGGCCACCGCCGAGGCCGCGGCGAGCTCGTCGGCCGGCGCCCGGCTGCCGTCGAGGAACCCGGCCAGCGGGAACACCTCGGCGGTGCCGTCGCCGTCGATGTCGATGGCCACGCTGTCGCCGGTGACGCAGGCGCCGCCGGTCGGGACGTCGGGCGGATCGAGCGCGGCAAACGACCCGCCGCTGGTCAGCGGCGCCAGCGCCAGGCCGCAGCCCGCCGTCGCCGCCATGCACGCCGGATCGTCGACCGGGGCGGTCCCGCCCGGCATGGGCCGCGCGCACGGCGAGCCGCCGGCGTACGAGCCGATGGCGACGTTGGCGTCGCCCGGCAGATCCGAGACCCCGAGCGGGGTGAACGCGCCGACCCGCCGGCCGTCGAAGCCGAGCACCGCGAACGCGCCGGCCTGACCGCGGTTCAACGGCGCCGCCAGCTCGTCGGGGTCGCTGGTCCACGCCACGGTCCGGGCGATCAGCGGCGCGATCCCGGGCCGGCCGTCGGCGCCGGTCGGGCATAGCTCGCCGAGCAGGGCCGATTGGCCGCCGCTCGACGTGATCGCCCGGTGGACGATCGGCGACGCGGTCGGCTCGGTGCCTGGCCCCTGCGGCGCCTGCGACCGCGGACACCCGATCAGGGCGATCGCACCCATCACCGCGATCCGCCAGGCAACGCTCGATGGCACACGGGCGTCCAAGGACATCACGTGGAAGGTACCGTCTACGATCCCAGGGGGCCAACTTCGCGGCTCCGACGATTTGACGGTGCCGGAAACCCGGGCCTATAGTGCGCCACCTTACTGTGCTGATTCCTTCATGATTTCCGTACCTCGATGCTCCGCTCGTGAGGCCGCCGCCGGGTCCGGCGTGCGGTCGCCAGTGGCGCAGTCGGTGGGGGACCGTTCGATGCTCCGATCCGTTCGTCTCGCAACCTCGACCGGGTCTCGGTCGGCAACGACCTTGCTCGGCAAGCTCGTGATGGCTGGTCTCGTCCTGGCTATCCTGGCCGACCTGCCTCGACCGGCCGCCGCCCAGCCCAGCCCCATGCCCGCCGGCGGCGCGCCCACCGAGGACGAGCCCAAGCCCAAGGGCATCGCCGAGGCCGCGCCCAAGCCGACCGGGCTCATGGCGACCACACTCACTCTCCCGCCCCCGCGCGATCGCAGGAAGAAGTTCCAGGTCCTGACGCTCGGCGGCTACCTCCGGACCCGCGGCGACTGGATGAAGAACCTGCACCTCGGCTTCCGCGAGGATCCCGCCGCTGGGGGCGCACCGTTCCCGGTGCCGCCGTCGTGCACGGCCGGGTTCGCCGCCGCGTGCAGCGACACCTTCAAGTCGTCGAACATGCGGCAGCGCCTCGAGCCGACCATCCAGCTCAGCGAGACGGTCACGGTCCTCACCCAGGTCGACTTGCTCGACAACCTGGTGCTGGGCTCGACCCCGGCCGGCACGTTCCACGACGGCAGCACCGCCGGTGGCACGGTGCCGCTCGGCGCGTTCAGCGGCGGCCAGACCACCCCCGAGGAGAGCTCGCGCGGGGCGCGGCAGTCGATCGCGGTGCGCCGGGCCTGGGCCGAGGTGTCGACCGCGCTCGGCTTCATCAAGTTCGGGCGGATGCCTGACCACTTCGGCCTCGGCATCGTCGCTAACTCCGGGCGCCGCGCCAACACCGACTACGCCACCTGGGAGACCATGTGGCGGCCGGGTGCCCTGGCCAACGTCGGCGGCGACAACCCGGTCGGCTACGATCTCGACAGCGACTACGGCGACACCGTCGATCGCGTGATGTTCTCGACCAGCGTGCCGGGCACCAACCTCGAGGCCGCCGCGGCCCTCGACTGGCCGGCGTCCAACCTGACCTCCGACGACACCGATCGCAGCCTGCACCGCACCGGCGGCCAGGGCTTCGATCTCGACGACGCCGACGACGGCAAGGAGTGGATGCTCGCGATCAGCCGCATGGACGCGCCGCGCGACTTCCAGGACCGGGTCGAGCGCGGCAACCTGGCGCTCAACTACGGGGCGCGGCTGCTCAAGCGGACCCAGGCCTGGGACTACGAGAAGGCGTTCGTGGCCGGCACCCCGCCCGCCACCGACGGCCTGGTGCCGCGCGATCTGTCGGTGTACTCGCCCGACCTGTGGTTCAAGGGCGGCTGGAAGAAGTGGCTGGTCGAGCTCGAGCTGGCCGGCACCGTCGGCTCGGTCCGCACCGCCGCCGACTTCACCACCACGCCGGTGACGTTCGGCAACACGGTCGACATCCGGACCTGGGGTGGCGTGGTGCGGGCCTCGACCCGCGCGTTCGACGACAAGCTGGGCTGGGGCATCGAGCTCGGCGCGGCGTCGGGCGATCAGTGGGACAACGATCCCCAGGGCGCGACCAACCTGCGCGACGCGTCGCTGCTGCCGCCCCGGGGCTCGTCGGCGACGATCAAGCGGTTCATCTTCGACCCCGCGTACAACATCGACCTCATCCTGTTCCGCGAGCTGATCGGCTCGGTGTCGAACGCGGCCTACGCCCGGCCGCACGTCTCGTACCAGCTGACCCCGTCGATCACGGCGCGGGCCCAGAACGTGACCAGCGGTGCGATCGAGCCGGTCGCGACGCCGGGCAACTCGCGGCTGTGGGGCACCGAGTTCGACTTCGACCTCGCCTACCAGGCCAACGGCTTCACCATCGGCGGCGCGTACGGCGTGCTGTTCCCGCTCGCCGGGATGAACCACCCGAGCGGCCTGCAGAAGGACGACAACTCGGGCGAGGTGTTCGCAAACAACACCGGCGACGCCAGCAACGCGCACACCGTGCAGCTCCGGCTGTCGGTCGAGTTCTAGGACACGAAGGGCATAGGGCGCAGCACGAACGAGGTTCTGCTCCAAGCAGCCCTCGTACCTCCCCGCGTGACCTCGGGGCCCGCAGAGTCATTGTTGACCGCTCGCCGAGGCTCGCTGGGCAGACTGTCCGACCGGTGCAGTAGGGTGCTGCGCGTATGAGCAGCATCGTCGCCAAGAAGGGGAAGGGCGCGCGCGCCGTGTACCGGTGCCAGGGCTGCGGCCACACCGAGGCGCGCTGGCTCGGGCGTTGCCCGGCGTGCAACGAGTTCAGCACGTTCGTCGAGGAGATGATGGGCGGGTTGCCGCCGCGGCCGTCGAGCGCGCTGGTCGCCGACGGCGCCGCGCCGGTGGCGTCGACCGATGTCCTCGAGCTCGACGCGCGGTCGCGGTTGTCGACCGGGATGGCCGAGCTCGATCGAGTGCTCGGCGGCGGGCTGGTGCCGGGCTCGCTGGTGCTGCTGGGCGGCGAGCCAGGGGTCGGCAAGTCGACCTTGCTCTTGCAACTCCTGGCCGGGATCGGCGCCGGCGGCGGCGCGGCCTTGTACGCGACCGGCGAGGAGTCGGTGGCGCAGACCGCGCTGCGGGCCCGGCGGATCGGCGCGGCCCGGCCGAGCCTGCGGCTGGTGGCGGAGACCGACGTCGACGTCGTGCTCGGGCACGCGCGGGCCACGCCGCCGGCGGTGCTGGCGGTCGACTCGATCCAGACCGTCTACACCAGCGAGCTTGACTCGATCCCGGGCGGGATCGGTCAGGTCCGCGAGTGCGCGGCCCGGCTCATGCGCTACGCCAAGACCACCGGCGTGCCGACGATCCTGGTCGGCCACGTCACCAAGGATGGCGGGCTGGCCGGGCCCAAGACCCTCGAGCACCTGGTCGACGTCGTGCTGCACGTCGAGGGCGAGGGCGCGAGCCCGTACCGGATCGTGCGGGC
>JAYVSF010000105.1:0-8354 GCA_043775605.1 Myxococcales bacterium | reverse complement strand
CGTGGCGCGCGACTCGATCGTGGTCCAGGGCGAGATCGACGTCGGCGCCGGTCGGGCGGCGAGCGCGGTCGGCACGGCCGTCATCGCCGCGGCCGGCGCGGGCGGCCAGCGCGGGTGCACCGCCGCGTTCGCGCCAGCCCAGGGCTGCGCGCCCGGCGGCATCGGCGGCCACGCCAACCAGCGCGACACCGGCGGCGGCGGCGGCGGCTTCGGTACCGCCGGCGGCCGGGGCGGGCCGTCGGCGGTGTTGCTCAGCGATGGAGGGGCCAGCGTGCCCCAGGCCATGCTGGGCGCGATGTGCCCGCAGACCGCGCTGGTGCCGCTCCGCGGCGGCAGCGGTGGCGGCTGCGGCTTCGGCGGCGACGACGGCGGTGGCGGTGGCGGCGCGCTGCAACTCACGTCCTTCACCTCCATCCTGGTGTCCGGAGGCACGGTGTACGCCGGTGGCGCCGGCGGTGATGGCTCGGCCAGCCGCGGTGGTGGCGGTGGGGCGGGCGCCGGCGGCGGAATCCTGATCGAGGCGCCGACCATCCTGGTCGACGGCGGCCGCCTGATCACCAGCGGTGGCGGCGGCGGCGACGGCGCCGGCATCGACGCGCCTGGCGAGAATGGCCGGCGCACCGGCGCGACCGCCCTGGGCTCGGGCAACGGCGGCCGTGGCGCGACCGGTCTCGCCGTGGCCGCTGGCGAGCTCCCGGCCGATGATGGCACGCGGCCAGCCTCGGGCATGAGCGGCGGCACCGGCGGCGGCGGCGGCGGCGCTGGCGTCGTCCATCTCCGCTCGGTGTCGCTCCCGAACATCCTCGCCGGCGTGATCCGCCCGTCGCCTGGCAAGAGCGTCGCGGCCGTCGAGTAGGGAGCGTCGGCGCGGGGGCGCTTCCGATCGCCCCGCCGAATGTTTCACGAACCGGCGCGGACCCTTGACACCACCCGCGCCGTCGCATAGAACCACCGCACTCGCGCAGCAAGCGCGGGCGGATAGCTCAGCGGAAGAGCATTGCCCTTACAAGGCAGTGGTCGCAGGTTCGAACCCTGCTCCGCCTACGAGCCTTGAAAACTTGGAGCGGTAGTTAAGTCGGTTATAACGCCGGCCTGTCACGCCGGAGGCCGCGGGTTCGAGTCCCGTCCGCTCCGCCACTTCTCTACCGTGGACGCGCATCGTTGACCTCAGGTCACCAAGGCGAACCCACGGTAGTTGATGGCACCTGCTGCGATCGCATCCGTTGCGATCGCGGTGGCCTTCACTCTCCGCCTCGTGCGGCTCAGAATAGCTGGCCGTTCGCGCGCCGGCCGGGTGACGCGACCGCGGCCGCGCGGGTCTGGTGGAGGACGAAGGCCGCCGTCGGGTCACCGTCCGTGGCCCGCACCAGCGACTGATCGCGACCGCCCTCGGCGCCGAAGCTGGCGGCGGCGAGGAGCTCGCCGCTACCGGTCCGGACCGTGACCGTGTCGCCGGTGTTGTTGAGCTGGAGCGGCCCGAACGACACCGCGGCGATCCCGGGTAGGTGGACGGTCCCGCCGCCGAACACCACCAGCGCCTTGCCCGCCGGCACCACGGTCCCGGCCGCGAACACGCCGCGCACGCGCTCGGTGTCGCTGATCGAGCCGCCCGACAGATCCAGCGGCGCGGCGCCGACGTTGACCAGCTCGACGAACTCGTCGGTGATGACGCTGGCCACGCCGTCGCCGTCGGCGTCGTAGCCGGCCGGAGGATCGGCCAGCACCTCGTTGACGATCAGGCGCGGCGCCGCGGGCGGCGGCGGGGCGCCACCGAACGGCCGACCGTCGGCGCGGCTGCCGGGCGACGCCGGCTGGGCCGAGCGAGTTCGGTGGCCGACCATCGGGCTCTCGGGATCGCCGTCGACCTCGCGGGTCAGCGACTGATCGTGGCCGCCCTCGGCGCCCCAGGTCAGCTCGGCCACGAGCGCGCCGCCCGGCCGTCGCAGGTACAGGCCGTCGCCGTCGATGTTGAGGAACAGGCCGTCCGACGGCACCGTCACGACGCCGGCGATCGTCGGCGCCGAGCCGCCGAACACCACCGCCACCGCGCCTGGCGCCAGCCGCGTGCCCGGGCCGAACGTGACCCGGACCTGCGCGCTATCGGCCAGGGTCGCGCCCGCGAGGTCGACCACGGTGTCGCCGACGTTGATCAGCTCGACGAACTCGTCGCCGCGCGCCGATCCGGCGCCGTCGCGGTTGCCGTCGTAACCATCGGGCGGATCGACCAGCACCTCGTTGATCATCAAGGTCCCGGCGGGCGGCGGCGCGCCCGGCCCGCGATCGGCGATCACCTCGACGTCGTCGAGCGACCAGCCCTGGCCGGCGTTGCCGGTGCGATCGACGGTGTCGACCTCGAACCGGAGCTGGATCCGACGCCCGGCCAGGCCGGCGAGATCGAGCAGCCGGGGCGCGAAGCTGCCGGTCCAGCCGGTGAGCTTGGTCGCGCTGATCGCGACGTCGGGATCGTCGACGTCCTGGACCGTGATGGTCAGCCGATCGTGGGCGGGATCGCTCTCGACGTCGACCCGCTCGGCCAGCACCAGCACCGGCCGCACCGCGCCGCCGAGATCGATCACCGGCGACGTCAGCGCGCCACGGTTCCGACCGCCGGTGTCGTAGGTCCCCGTGTCCTCCTTGCCGTACCAGAACGAGGCGTGGCCCTGGGCCGCGTGGTGGCCGGTCACGTGCCAGAGGCCGGTCGCGGTCCACCCGCCCAGGCCGTGTTCGGCGCTGTCCGTGAACAGCACCGCCGCTGGCGCCAGGGTCACCGTCAGCCGGTTCGACAGCGGCCCGGCGTTGCCCAGCTCGTCGACGGCGCGCACCGCCAGGTACAGCGTTCCGACTGGCGGCACCACCACCGACGTCTCTTGCACCGACCCGGCCGCGGTCGGCGCCGGTGTCGGCAGCGGGGTCGCCGCGGCGAAGCTGGCGTCGGTGATCGGCCGGGTCGCCCAGCGCAGCTCGTAGGTCGCGGCGGTGCCCCGCCGGTCGTCGTCGCCCGGCGCGGTCCAGCGCAGCTCGACCCGGGTGGCGGTCGCCGCGGTCGCGGTCAGGTCGGCGATCCTGGCCGGCGGCGCGAGGTCCTGCTCGACCACGAAGCCGAGACCGTGGCGCTCGGCGGCGGCCACCAGCACGTCCCAGTGCGGGGTGTGGTTGCGCAGGTCGCCGTCGTCGTCGTCGCGCAAGAATACCTCACGGACCGCGGCGACGGTGTCGGGCGCGTTGCTGATCAGCGACGGCAGGAGCAGCGCGCGCGCCAGGTCGTCGCCGGCGCCGGCGCCGAGCCGGGCGATCAGCCCCTCGCGCACGTGCCAGCCGAACCCGGCCCAGGCCTGACCGAGATCGTGGACGTCGTCGTCCTTGCCGCTGGCCGGGAAGCGATAGTCGTTGTCGCAGGTGCGGACGAACCCACCGTTGTCGAACATGTCGCCGCCGATCACCGGCTGCCGGGTCGACAGGCAGGCCAGCAGATCGCCCCAGCCCTCCGACAGCCCGGCGTCGACGATGCCGCCGAAGCTGTCGTCGACGAAGTGCCCGTATTCGTGCGCGACGATCGTCGACTCGGCGGTGTTGCGACAGGCACGGCCGGCGCGCAGGAAGTTGAGGCTGCGCTGGCCGGGCAGGAAGTACGCGTTGCAGCTGTCGGGCAGGTTGACCCGGACGTCGACCGGGCCGCCGAGCTGATCGGCGGTGAAGCCGTTGGCCAGCAGGAAGGCGCGGGTCCGGGTGGCAGCGTGATACGCGGTCACCACCGCCAGCGGTCGCTCGCCGGCCGGGCTGCCCAGCGTCAGATCGACCCGGGCCGCGACCGGCGCGCTCGCGCTCGCGGTCGCCCCGTCGGCGCTCACCACCCGCACCGCCCGCCCCGCCGCCGCGGCGCTGACCATCCCGCCGCCGCGCGGCGCCACGGTGTAGCGGCCGTCGCCGCCGGTCAGCGCGGTCGCCGCGCCGGCCTCGACCTCGACGTCGGCCAGCGGCACCTGCTTGCTGGTGCCGGTGCCGCCGGGCGCGCCACCGACCGCGATCCAGCCGGTCACGGTCCCGCTGGTGTCGTAGATCCGGTCGTCGCGGACGTCGACCTGGCCGACCCGCAGCCCGCCCGCCAGCACCAGGGCGCGGGTCTCGCCGCCCTCGAGCACGACGTCCCAGACCAGGGTCAACTCTCCCGCCATCGGCCAGATCGCGAGTTCGGCGCTGCGCACCGGCGCGTCGACGGTCGCCCGCAGCGCCGCGCGCGCGAGGGACTCGGCGAGCTCACGCGCCATCGCCGGCTCGGTGTCGACGTGCGCACCTTGATAGAGGTGGTAGCTCGAGCCCACCAGCACGCCGGCGCCGCCGACGCCCGGCCGCATCGCCAGGTACAGGTAGGCGCCGTGGATCGGCACCCCGTCGAGCTCCTGGCCCGCGAACACCGTGGTCAGCGGCGCGGCGCCAGCGTCGGTCGACGCCACCCGCGGATCGAGCTGGTCGGCGCCGACCCCGACCACCACGCCCTGCAGCGGCGCCGCGGTCCGCAGCACCCGTGCGAGCTCCACCGCACCGGCGGTGACCCCCTCGACCGGCGCGGCGTGCAGGGCCCCGCCCCGCACCTCGCGATCGAACCCGGCCGGCGCGCGCGCCCCGTCGTCGGCGCAGCCCACCAGGACGGCGCAACCCAGCATCACTTGCTTCCACCTCATGTCTCGCTCCCTCTCGCGCGTCGCCGCGCATGTGTGAGCCGGGGCCTTCAGCAAGCCCCGGGCCAGCGCCGCGATCACGGGCTTCCGCGGGCTTGCCGCCGTCACCCGGTCGCCGTGTCCGGCTGCCGGACGCTCCCCGTCCGGAATCCGGACGTCGTGGCCGGCGGCCGGCCACCTCGGCGCAGGCTATGCTCGCCGTCCATGCCGGTGTACCGGCTCGACAAGCGACTCGCGTTCCCGCCGGTCGACCTCGCGGAGGACGGCCTCCTCGCGGTCGGCGGCGACCTCACGCCCGAGCGCCTGCTGCTCGGCTACAGCCAGGGCATCTTCCCCTGGTACGGGCCCAAGCTGCCGATCCTCTGGCACTCGCCCGATCCGCGGATGGTGATGACCACCCGCGAGCTGATCATCAACCGCAGCCTGAAGAAGACCATCCGCCGCCGCCCGTACGACCTCCGACTCGACACCGCCTTCGCCCAGGTCCTGCACGCCTGCGCCGACACCCCGCGCCCCGGTCAGGACGGCACCTGGCTGGTGCCCGACATGGTCGACGCCTACCTCAAGCTCCACGCGCTCGGCTTCGCCCACTCGTTCGAGGCCTGGGCCGGCGCCGAGCTGGTCGGCGGCCTGTACGGCGTGTCCCTGGGCGGCTGCTTCTACGGCGAGTCGATGTTCGCGCACGCCCCCGACGCGTCGAAGGTCGCGTTCTGCGCCAGCGTCGCCCAGCTCGACGCCTGGGCCGTCCCGCTGATCGACTGCCAGGTCCACACCGAGCACCTCGAGCGGTTCGGCGCGCACGAGGTCAGCCGCTCCGAGTTCATCGCGCAGCTTCGGCTCGCGCTCGATCACCCGACCCGGCGTGGGCGCTGGCAGCTCGACCTCGACCTCGACGCGTGGGCGGCGCGCGGCGGCGCCTGGCCAGACGATCCGCCCGACGCTGCGTGACGCTGCGCGACGCGCATGCGCCACGCGTGGACAGCGCGTCACATCGTTGCGCGGTCCAACCCCGCGCCGACGTGCAGTCTCGCGGGTTTGCCGGCTCGGCACGGTCGATGCACACTTGCGAGCAACCCCTGGGCCCCATGCCCGAAGGAACCTAGCAATGACCATCTTCTCCTTGCGCTCGATGACCAAGCTCGCCCTGGTGGCGGCCCTCGCCGGCAGCGCCGCTGGCTGCGTCGTCCGCGCCCAAGGCGGCCTCCGCGTCCGCGTGCCGTTCGTCTACATCCAGGAGCCGCCGCCGCCGCCGCCGCCTCAGCCCGCGGTCGTGGTCCGCCCCGGCTTCCTCTGGATTGACGGCTACCACCGCTGGAGCGGCAACCACTACGTCTGGCAGGACGGTCACTACGCGCGCGAGCGCGCCGGCTACGCCTGGTCTCCCGGCCGCTGGGAGCACCGCGATCGCGGCCACGTGTGGGTCGAGGGCGAGTGGCGGCAGGGCGGCCACGACAACGGCCGCGGTCACGATCGCGACGATCGCCCCAAGGTCCGCGATCACCGCAACGGCCACTGACCGATCGACGGATCGCTCGCCGGGGCTCGTTGGGGCGACCGCGGCTCGTGCGACACTGCGCGGGTGACGACTCCGCTGGTCATCCTCGGTTGCGGCTACATCGGCTCCCGGCTGGCGCGGGCGGCGCTCGCGCAAGGGCGCCACGTCCGCGTGTGCGCGCGCTCGACCGGCCGGCTGGCCCCGCTCGGCGCGCTCGGCGCCGAGATCAAGTACCTCGACGCCGCGTTCCCCAAGCAGCTCAGCATGGCGATGGCCGGCATGCGGGGCGGCACGCTGGTCTACTCGATCCCGCCGATCGCGTCCTTGCCGCCGCGCGAGGCGGTGTACAAGACGATGCAGGCCGCGGCCGGCGCCGGCCTCCACCGCTACATTCACTTCGGTTCGTCGGGGCTGTACGGCGACTCGCCCGACGACGACACCTGGATCGACGACGACAGCTCGACCGCGCTCGACGACCCGCCGATGTCGGGCGTGATCACCGACGAGGAGGCGGTGCTGGCCAGCGAGTTCGAGCGGCCGCTCACCACCGTGCTGCGCCTGGCCCCGGTCTACGGTCCCGGCCGCGGCGTGCGGACCCGGCTGCGCAAGGGCGACTACCGCCTGCTCGACGAGGGCCAGCACGCGATCTCGCGCATCCACGTCGACGATGTGGTCCAGGTCGCGTTCGCGGTCGAGGAGCGCGCCGAGCACCGCGCGCGCTACCTGGTCGCCGACGACGAGCCGACCACCCAGCTCGACTACGCGACCTGGCTGTGCGAGCGCATGGGCCTGCCGCTGCCGCCGTTCCGGCCGACCTTCGCGCCCGGCAAGCAGCGGGTCGCCCACCGCAACCGCCGCATCCGCAACACCCGGCTCAAGGCCGACCTCGCGCTCACGCTGCGCTATCCGACCTTCCGCGAGGGCGAGGCCGCGATCGAGGCCGAGGAAGCCGCCGCCGAATAGGCGCGATCCACTGTCACAGGGTTGGCGAGAAACCAACCCCAGGAGCGTGAAGCGCATAGGCGACGAACGGGCTTTGCTTCAGGCAGACCTCGAACCTCCCCTCGTGACCCCGGGGCCCGTAGAGTCATTGTTGACCTCTCGCCGAGACTCGCTAGGGGTGATCGGCGCAGCAGCGGAAGCCGGTCGAGTAGTCCCAGTGGCTGACGTCGTGGGCGGTGGTCCGGTACAGGCAGCCGTTGCCGTTGATCACGGTGTCGACGAAGAAGCCGCCGCGGAACGTGCCGGCCGGGTCCGCCGTCCACTCGTGCAGGTTGCCCATCAGATCGTGGATGCCCTCGGCCGACGTGCAGCCGGCCCGCGCGCCGGTGCGATCGAGCCCGGCCGGGAGCTGATCGAGGCACGGGTGGCCGATCATGCTGAACACCGACGCGTCGCTCGACTGGAAGTACTGCACCGCCGGGTGACAGGCGCGGGCGTCGTTGCAGCGCCCCGGCTCGCGGGTGGTGCCGTACGGGTAGGTGGTGCCGGCGGCGCCCTGACACGCGCGCAGCCACTCGCTGTCGGTGCACAGCCGCTTGCCGGCGCGCGCGCACGCCGCCCCGGCGTGGACCTGATCGATGTAGCCCTGCGGCACGATGCCGGGCGCGCTGACCGCGATCACCGTCGCCGCACCCGGGTTCGCGTACGGCGACCAGCCACGGCGGCTGCCGGCCGCGTCCTCGACCAGCGCCGCCTCCCAGCGATCGACGCAGAAGCCGGCGACCGGCGCCATCCCGGCCGGACAGCCGCCGAGCCCGGCCGGCTCGACCGGCACGCCGTCGACGTCGGGGGTGTCGCCGGCCGCGCACTCGGGGATCGGGTTGACCAGGCACGCGCCGCCGACCGGCACCTTGACGGCGAGCGTGTAGGCGCCCGGCTTGGGTCCGCCGGCGTCGGCGTAGCTGTCGATCGCGAGCCACCACGAGCCGGCGGCGAGGTCGGCGACCAGCGCGCGATCGTCGCGGATCACGCACCCGGTCGCGGTCGCGCCGGCGGCCGGGACCCGCACGACGTGGACGTCGACGTCGGCGCCCGCCGTGGTGGTCGCGACGTCGATCGCGATCAAGGTCGGCGCCGCCAGGTCGAGCCGGTACACCACCTCGGCGCCGCGCTCGTCGATCGCCGGCGCGCAGTCGTAGCGGGTCGCCCGCAGCTCGCCGCTGGCCCGGGTGTCGCCGGTG
>JAYVSF010000104.1:0-7486 GCA_043775605.1 Myxococcales bacterium | reverse complement strand
CGATCGACGGACGATCGACGGACGATCGACGGACGATCGACGGACGATCGACGGACGATCGACGGACGATCGACGGACGATCAGGGCTCGCCGAGGGCGAGCAAGCTCACCTCGATCCGGGTGAGCACGGAGGCGGTGGTCACGACCGCGCCGAGTTCGAACAGCGCCGCATCGTCCCAGTCGCGCGCCCGCAGCGGAGCCAGCGCCCCGTCGCCGAGCCGCCAGGGCGCCAGCGTGATCGTCCGCGCCAGCTCGAGCTGCTCGTCGGCGACGTCGTCGGGTGGATCGGTCGGCGGTGGACCGGGTGCGCCCAGCCAGCGCGCGACGTGATCGGCGAGCCAGGCCCGTCGCGCCGCCGACAGCCAGCCGGGATCGCGCTCGAACAGCTCGGCGCGCCAGGCGTCGAGGGCCAACACCGTCGACGGGCGCAGGCCGAGATCGATCGCCGGCTCACCCACGATCACCGCCGTCGCGACGGCCAGTGGCGGCACCGCGGGCTCGATCGCAGGCGGCCGGTGGACGACGTCGTAGTCGAGGGGGACCTCGACCAGGTCGGCGATGCGGTTGAGGTGGCCGAAGTAGGCCGCCAGCATGATCGCGTGGAGGATGCCCGCGTCGTCGAGCCCGGCGGCGTGCAGGCCCGCGTGATCGCCGGCGGTCAGCGTCCACGGCGCCTCGGTCACGGCGACGGTCAGCGCCGCCAGCGCCCGCACGCGCGGCACGTCCCAGCGGGCCGCGACCGCGCGCGGATCCGCGATCACCGCCCGGGGCAGGCGATCGTCAGCGAGCGCGACACGCAGAAACTCTGCGTGACAGGCCGTTCAATAGAAGCACTGGTTCAGGCGCGACGTGAGCGCGTTGACCAGCTCGCGCTCGGGCCAGGTCAGCGGCCCGGCGCCGTTGAGCGTCGACGACACCGCGAACACCCTCGGGATGAGCGCGGGATCGAGGCTGTGGGCGGTGATGATGCCGGCCGCGCCACCGTGCGGCGTGCGGTAGGTCGGCGGCATCGGTCGCGCCACCATCTGCTGGTAGATCGTCGCCAGCCGCCCGGTCGCCTGCGCGTGCGTGATGATGGTGAGGCCCACGACCGCAGTCTAGGCCGACGGACGCGCCGCCACCAGGCCGGCCCTGGCCGGCTTCATCGCGGCGGGCGCGGCCGGCCGGGTGGTGCGCCCGGCATCTGATCGACCACGGTGACGTCATCGAACATCATGTCGCTGTCGGACGGCGGCGCGGCGGCGGCGGCGGCGAGCGCGGCCGGGCTGAGCGCCGCCGGTGGCGCCGTGCTCACCTCGGTGGCGGGCGCGAACGGAAATCCTCCGGCCCTCGGCGGTGCCGACGGAGGACCGGGCATGCGTGCCGCCACCGCGGGTGCGCGCGTCGGCGCCGGCGCAGAAGCCGCGACGGGCGCGGGCCTCGGGGCGGGCGCGGGTGCAGGTGCAGGTGCGGCCACCGGTGCGGGTGCGGGTGCGGGTGCGGGTGCGGGTGCGGGTGCGGCCACCGCCACGGGTATGGGCGCGACCGCGGCCACCGGCGCCGCATGATGCGCCCGCGCGATGCTCGACGTCGCCGGCACCCGCAGGCTGACCGGTCCCTGCGGCGCCTCCGCCACCACCTCGACCGGCCTCGCCACCGGCGCGTCCGGCGCGGCGAACACCTCGGATCCGCCCGCGGGCAGGAACCGCACGTGCGCGCTGATCCCGCGCTCGTCGACCAGCGCCCGAAGCCAGCGCTCCGGCTCGTCGAGCCGCTCGTACGACAGCGCGAACGCCCCGTGATGGATCGGGATCAGCAGGCGCGCGCCGAGATCTTCGAACGCGAACAGCGCGTCGAGCGGGCTCATGTGGCGGGCCCGGAACGACCACGGCAGGAAGCCGCCGATCGGCAGGAACGCGACGTCCGGCGCGTGCTGCGCCCCGACCGCCGCGAACGCCTGGCTGTAGCCGGCGTCGCCGCACAGGAACGCGCTCGGCCCGTCGCCGAACACCATGTACCCCAGCGATCGCGCCACCGCGTCGCCGCCGTGATCGAGCGGCGTCGCCACCACCCGCACGCCATCGGTGAGCAACTCGGCGCCCGGCTGCAGCTCGACCACCCGCGCGAAGCCCAGCGCCGACACCGCCGAGGCGACGCCCGACGGCACGATCATCGTTGCGGTCCGCGGCACCGCGCGCAGGCTGGGCAGGTGCAGGTGATCGCGGTGGGCGTGGCTGATGAGCACGAGGCCGACCGCGGCGAGGTGGCCCGCGGTCAGCGCCGACTCGGCCGCGCGATGGGCGCCACCGGCCCAGCGCCCGATCATGGGATCGAACGCGATGGTCAGGCCGCGGGTGCGCAGCAGCACGCTGGCGTGGCCGCCGAACGTCACCGCGAGCTGGCCCGGGCCGATCGCCGGCAGCGGGGCCGGCGCGGTCACCCTCGGCGGCCGGACCGAGTCGAGCGCCCAGCGCGCGACCAGGCTGCGGACGCGCCGCACCCGGGCGGCACGGTGCAGTCGATCCAGCTCGGCCTTGCGCGGTCCCCAGTCCACGCCGGCAGTGTCGCCGCCCGACCGCGCGCTCGCAAGCGACCGGCCTTGCACACGGGCGAGATCTTCCATACCGTCCGCGCCCGTGGGCCTCGACCGCATCCTCGCCGTCCTGCGTCGACCGCTCGTGGCCGCCGGCCTGGTCCTCGCGGTCACCCTCGCCTGCCTGTGGCCCCGGCTCGGGACCCCCGGCCTGTGGGAGCCGCAGGAGATGGCCGTCGCCGACGAGGCCGCGGCCCGCGCCGACGGCACGTTCAAGCCGGCGCCGTCGACGCCGAACTGCGAGCGCCAGCCCACGATCGACGACGCCGGCAGCCTGACCCCGCGGCTCGCGGCCTGGGGCCTCGGCCGCTCGTCGTCGGACGGCGGCCTGCGATTTCCGCTGGTGCTACTGGGCGCGCTCGGGGCCCTCGCCACCTTCGGCGTGGCCTGGCGCCTCGGCGGCGTGCGGGCCGCGGTGGTCGCGAGCGCGGTCCTGCTGTCGTTCCCGCTGTTCGTGCTCCAGGCCCGCATGCTGACCAGCGAGCTCGGGACCGCGGTCGGCGCCACCCTGTTGCTCTATGGTCTGTGCGCGATCGGCGATGGCGGCCGCGGCGCCGACGCCACCCGCCGCGCGCTGTCCCTGCCGTGGCGCGCGCTCGATCTCGCGGTCGCCGCCATCGCGCTGGCCCTCGGCGGTCACCTCGCGTTCCACGGCGGCGGCGCGCTGGTCGGGCTCTTGCCCCCGGTCGCGGCGGTCGCGGTCGCGGGCAGCTTCGGCGTGCCCGCCCTCGCGGCCGGCCTCGGCGCGCTGTGGCGCCGGCTCGATCCCCGCAGCGACCATCGCCGGTTCCGCGGCCCGACCGTCGACGGCTGGGAGCTGCTCGCGGTGGCGCTCGCGACCCTGGTCACGATCGGCCTGTCGTACTGGCTGGCGCGCGAGATCTTCGACCTGGTGCCGCCCGCGGTCGGCACCCGCGAGCTGTTCGGCAAGAGCATCATCACCGACGAGTGCTGGTCGCACGCGGTCGGCGGCCTGTGGCGGGCGCAGGACGATCTGCGGATGACCTACGACAGCACGTTCGAGCAGGTCGGCTTCGGCCTGTTCCCGTGGGCGCCGCTGGTGCCGGTGGCGCTGGCCGCGCTGGCCGGCGGCATGGTCGGCGACGATCGCCGCCGGGCCGGCGTGGTGCTGCTGGCGTGGTCGGTGGCCGCCTGGCTGGCGACCTCGGTGTTCCAGCGCAAGGTCGGCTACGCGATCTATCCTGCGGTCCCGGCCGCGGCCATCGCCCTCGGCCTGTTCATCGACGGGCTGTGGCGGCAGCGCGCGGAGTTCGATCGCCCGGGCGCCGTCGGGGCCAGCTATCCGGTCGGCGGCTGGGCGCTGATCGGCCTCATCCTCGCCGCCGGCATCGCCGTGCTCGACAAGGATCTGACCGTATTCCCCGAGCGCCTGAGCTCGCTGCTGGTCGGCAACGACGCCATCAAGTACCCGGCCAACGCCCGCCTGCTCGGCCTGTCGCTCACGTTCTGGCAGAGCACGCTCGCGATCGCGCTGGCGCTGCCCGCGGTCTTCGATCTGTGGTTCTGGCGGCCGGCGCCGACGCCGGGCAGGCCGGCCAGCCCGCTCGCCGATCCGTGGCTGAGCGCGATCGCGGGCAAGGGCCTCGTGGTCTCGCTCACGCTGTCGGCCGGGTTCGGGCTGTTCTGGGCCCAGGGCTGGCAGCCGGCCATGTCGCGCGCGCTGTCGTCGAAGCACATCTTCGAGGTCTATCGCGGCCTGCGCACGCCGGGCGACGTGCTCGGCATCATGGGCTCGATGGGCAACGCGCCCCGCTACTACGCCGACGGCAAGCCCGAGGACATCGCCGGCCGCGAGCAGCTGATCGACTTCCTCCATCGGCCGGCCCGGGTGTTCGCGATGGTGCCGGCCCTCGAGCTGTGCTCGATCCACCGGGCCAAGGCCGACGGCCTGGTGTTCTACGTCATCGACGACACCAACACCCGCACCCTGCTGCTGTCGAACAAGCTCGACCCCGGCCACGGCGACAAGAACCCGCTGGCCACGGCGATCGTGCGCGAGCCGCCGCCCGGCATCGAGCGGGTGCCGTTCGCGACCTACGACAACCAGATCGAGCTGGTCGGCGTGAGGATGCCGGCGGCGGTCACCCGCAATGCCGACTTCGAGGTCACGCTGACCTATCACGTCATCGCCCAGGTCAACGGCGCCTGGCAGGCGTTCGTCCACTTCGACAAGGGCGCGCTGCGCTTCAACGGCGATCACTGGCCGATCCGTCAGCGCTGCCAGACGTCGATGTGGCAGCAAGGCGACTACATCGTCGACACGTTCACGGTCAACGCCGGCGATCCCAGCTTCCCGAAGGACACGTTCGAGGTCTGGACCGGCTTCTTCACCGGCTCCAATCCCAACTGGCGCAACATGCCGGTGTCGACCGCGCGCGACGGCCTCAAGGACAGCGTCAACCGGGTCAAGATTGGCACGATCCGCCTCAAGTGACGCGGTGGTTGCGCCCGGGACCGACCCCGGGCTATGACGCCGCGAGATGGCCCCGCCGATCACACCCGAGCCGACGGTGACCCCGGTCGGCGATCGTCGCTCGACGACGCGGGTGCTAATCGATCTCGAGGTCGACTGCGAGGGCGAGGGCGTCTACCTGTTCGCCATCAGCCGCGACCTGTCGGCCACGGGCATCTTCGTCCGCACCCTCGATCCGATGCCGACCGGCACCCGGGTCAACCTGCGGGTCACGGGGCCGGCCTTCGACGACGGGCGGGTCGTGATCCCGGCGCGCGAACTCACGATCGAGGGCGAGGTGGCGTGGGTCAACCCGTACCGCCCGGGCGCGCTCGAGAACCTCGATCCGGGCATCGGGATCCACTTCGTCGACGTCGACGATCGGACGCGGCACGAGCTGATGCGGCTGGTCCGCCGCATCGCGTACATCGACGACTGAAGACCTGACGCAGACCCCAGCCGACGCCGCGCGCGTCCGATCACGGAGGGCCCGATGGCCATCGTTTGCGGAACCGACCTCTCCGAAGAGTCTCTCACCGGGCTGGCCGCGGCCCTGGCGATCGCCAACCGTCGCGGCGACCGCGATCTGGTGCTGGTCACCGTGATCGACCCCGAGACCATCGACGACAGCGACAGCGCCCGCGACGCCATCGCCAGCAGCGCGCGGACCCGGATCGACGCCGACGCCGCGCGCCTGGCCGCGGGCTCGAACACGCGGGTCCGCGGCGAGGTGCTGATCGGCCCGCCGGTCGGCTCGCTGATCGCCACCACCGAGACCGAGGGCAGTGACCTGCTGGTGGTGACGTCGCAGGGCCACGGCAAGAGCGCGGGCCGGACCCTCGGCTCGACCGCGGCCGCGGTGGTCGAGGCCGCCAGCGTGCCCGTGCTGGTGGTGCGCGACTCGGCGCCGTTCGTGGCCTGGGCCGCCGGCGATCGGCCGCTCAAGATCCTGATCGGCCTCGACGACTCGGCCAGCTGCGTGCCGGCGATCGGGCTCATCAAGCTGCTGCGCGCCGCCGGCCCGGTCGATGTCGTGGTCGGCCACGTCTACTACGCCGATCAGGCCGCGCGCCGCTACGGCGTCAAGGCCCACTCGATGGTCGACGCCGACCCCGCGCTCGAGAAGCTCATCGTCCGCGATCTCGAGCGCCAGCTCGGGCCGCTGCCCGGCGAGGGCGCGATCACGTACAAGGCCCGTCCGGGTCTCGGACGGGTCGGCGATCACCTGCTCGAGCTCGCCGACGGCGAGCAGGTCGACGTGGTGGTGGTCGGCACCCGCCAGAAGGGCGGCCTCGGCCGCCTGTCGTCGGTGTCGGCGCTGGTGCTGTACGACGCCAAGCAGGCGGTGTGGTGCGTGCCGGCGCGATCGATCGGCCGGCTCGAGGTGCCGCGGTTCCGGGTCGCCGTGGTGGCGACCGACCTGTCCGACTTCGGCAACCAGGCCGTGCCCTACGCCTACACCGTGCTCGGCGAGCGCGGCGGTGAGGTCCACCTGGTGCTGATCCGCGACGAGGGCCACGAGGGCATCGAGGAGGCGGCGCTGCACCAGCGGCTGTCGGCCCTGGTCCCGAACGGTCAAGGCGGCGTGATCAGCAAGACCCACGTCATCACCGCCGACGACGCGGCCCAGGCCATCGGCGGCGCGGCCGAGCGGCTGGGCGCCGACGTGGTGGTGCTGGCCTCCCGCGGCCGCACCGGCCTGTCGCGCATGTTCCTCGGCTCCACCGCCGACAAGGTCCTGCGCACCTGCCGCCGCCCGGTCCTGGTCCTGCGCCCGCCCAGCGAGTGATCGTCTCGGATTCGGATTCGGATTCGGAGCCTCAGCGCGGGCGCGCCGGCACCGTGATCCGCCAGCGCGCGCCGTCGAGTCGACGGGTCTCGACCTCGACGCCGAGGAACTGCCGCACCAGGTCGATCTGCGTGGTCGTGTGCTCCGTCGGCGCGATCGTGTCGAAGCTGCCGCCGCCGCCGAGCGCCATCGGCACCACCAGCTGATCGGCGAGGTGGGCGCCGACCGGCACCCCGGCCGCGAGGTACGCCTCCGCCTCCTCGGCGGCCGCCAGCGCGACCCGCTCGGCCGGCACGCCCTTGGCGCCGTGGCCGGTGAACACCTCTGTCACGTGCTCGCTGCCGATCACGATCGAGACAGTGTTGCCCGGCCCGGGGCCGCGGACCTCGTCGACCCGGCCGCTGTCGCTCGTCCACCGCAGCCGGGCCGCGATCGTCGCCAGCTCGCGCTCGCCGATCGTGCGCGCCAGGTTGGCGACCGCCGCGATCACCAGCCGCTGCTCGATCAGGCCGCGCTCGGGCAGGTCCAGCGCCGCCAGCCGACCGTTGCCGTCGAGCTCGACCGTAAGCCGGCCGCCACCGGCCGGATAGAACCCGGCCCGGTGCAGCGTCGCCTTCACGGTCGCGCCCATGCGGCGCAGCAGCGGCGCCAG
>JAYVSF010000103.1:0-3787 GCA_043775605.1 Myxococcales bacterium | reverse complement strand
CGGCGGGGTCGCGGGCGGCTGGGCCACCGCGACCGTCTCGACTGCCGGGGCCGGCGGCGGCGACGCGGGCGGGGCCTCGTGGCGGTTGCAGGCCACCGTCATGACCGGGATGACGACCCGGGCCAGGCGTCCGAGCCGGGCGCGCACGGCCGAGGTGGCCGGCACGACCGCCCGGGTCACGGCCGCCGCGGTCGGCGCCAGCGCACGCGTCGCGGCTCGCACCACCGTCCGGCCGAGGTGGCCGAGCGCGCGGCCGACGTGCCTTGCGGCGCCGCGCACCAGGGCCGCGCACCGTCTCAGAACGTGGGTCAGTCGCATCGGGGGAAAAATTCTACGACGGTTCGTGCGGCGCCGCGCCAGGAAAAGATCGCAGGCCGGCTCGGAGGTCCAACCACCGTGATCGGTGGGGTCGGCGCGGGTCAGTCCGCACGCGGCGATCGATCGTCGGTGAGCGCGAGCCGCATCGCCAGCGCGAACGTCCCCAGCCAGTGCGCACCCTCGTAGTGCTGCGCGGCGAGCGCGGCCAGCGCGACGGTCGCGTGCTCATCGGCGAGGCGATCGAGGCGCGCGCGCCGACGATCGTCGTCGGGCAGGGCCCGCGCGATCGTCGCCAGCATGGTCGCGCGACTCGCGCACAGGCCGTCGAGATGGACGAGCCGTCCGTCGCGCCGATCGGCCGGCCGAGGCGGCGCGAGCACCAGCGCGTCGTCCCCGAACTCGGGCAGCGCGCGGGTGAGCCAGGTCGCGAACCCGGTTGGCGGCAGCGCGCGCGCCATCAGCGCGGCCGCGCCCAGCGCCGGCGACAGGAAGTCCTCGCCCGACGGCTCGAGGTGGAGCGCCGGTCCGCGATCGTCGTGGTGGAGGCTGTTGGCGGCGGCGAGCACGCGCGTGGCGACGTCGTCCGCACCGATCGCGCGCGCCGCGTCGACGACCAGCGTGGCGGCGAACGCCGACTGGGCGTGGGTGCCGACCCGGGTCGGGTGGGTGAGTCGCTCCATCCAGTCGACGATCCGGGTCCGCGCCAGGTCGGCCAGCGGCGCGAACGCCGTTGCCCACGCCGCGCCCTCGGGCCAGGCGGCGAGCTCGGCGTGCAGCGCGCAAAGCCAGGCCAGCCCGTACGGCCGCTCGAACAGCGGGTGGCGCCGGAGGTACGCCTCCTCGCCAGCGATCGCCTCGTCGGTGAAGCTGCGGCGCAACGCCCGCCGAAGCTCGCCGGCGATCGCGCTGTCCGGAAACCGGCGAGCCACCGCGGCCATCGTCCAGTGCCCGTGCACGGCCGAGTGCCAGTCGTAGCAACCCCAGAACACCGGGTGGGCCCGGCGTGGCGTCGCGACGTCACCGTCGTCGTCGAGTACGTGGGCGACCTGGTACGGGTACGCCCGGTGGACGCCGGCCAGCGCCATCGTGGCGTAGGCCGCGGCCTCCTCGGCCGACAGCGCCGCGCGCGTCGGCCGGTGGCTCATCCGCGGACTAGGAATGGAAGACGAAGTCGGTGACCGCGTTCATGCCGTGCGTGGTCTTGAACCGGTAGTAGATCATGAGGACGCCGAACACGAGGCCGAGGATGCCGACGATCGTGCTGAAGGCGGCGAGCTTCTTCTGCATCTCCATCGCCTTCTGCTCGGCCGGCGTCTCGCCCGGGATCCACTTGGCGATGAGCGGCATGCCGAACAGGAAGCCGAGCGCGATCGCCACCGCCGTGCCCAGGTAGAACGCGAACGGGAACAGGGTCCAGTCGTCGCCGACCTTGCTGATCCGCTCCATCTTGCCGATCCAGCCGAGGAGGAAGATGGCAGCGAGCGCGATCAGCCCGACGCCGATGAAGCCCTGGAACGGGACGATCTTGTCGATCATCGCCTTGGCCTCCGGCTTCTTGCTGATGATGAGCCCCGAGATCGCGAGGACCCCGGAGACGATGAGGAGCAGACCGATGAGAAGCATCACGAGCGGCATACGAGTCCTCCGTTGCGGCCGAAGCCGCGGCTGGCGGCCCCCGAGGCCGCGTTTGAACGGATGCTACCCCTGGCGCCCAGCCCGCCGCCAATTTACCGGGGCAGGCATTTCGTCTCGTCGGCGGGAGGCCGATCCCTCCGACCGATCTGGCCGGCCGCGTCAGTACGCCAGGTTCGATGGGATCATCCGCTCGACCTCGACGACTGACAGGCCCGACCGCCGGGCGTAGTCCTCGACCTGGTCCTTGCCGACCCGGCCGACCGCGAAGTACTTGGCCTCGGGGTGGGCGAAGTACAGGCCCGACACCGACGCGGTCGGCAGCATCGCCAGGCCCTCGGTCAGCGTGATCCCGTGATGGTCGGCGTGGCCGAGCAGTTCGAACAGTGCGCGCTTGGGCGCGTGATCGGGGCAGGCCGGGTAGCCGAACGCCGGCCGGATGCCGCGGTAGCGCTCGGCCAGCAGATCGCCGTGGGTCAGGCGCTCGTCGCCGCCGTAGCCCCACGCCCGCCGGGCCTGGGCGTGCAGCCACTCGGCCATCGCCTCGGCCAGCCGGTCGGCCAGGGCCTTGGCCATGATCGAATGGTAGTCGTCGTGGTCGGCCTCGAAGCCGGCGACGATCGCGTCGAGCCCGAGCCCGGCGGTGACCGCGAACACGCCGACGTGATCGGCGACGCCAGCCTCGGCCGGCGCGACGAAGTCGGCCAGGGACAGGCATGGCTCGCGCTCCTCCTGCTGGCGCAGCATCGGCAGCCGCAGCCGCTGGTGGCCGCGGTCGTCGGTGAGGATCACCAGGTCATCGCCATCGGCGACCGCCGGCAGGAAGCCCCACGCCCCGCGCGCGCGCAGCTCGTGGCCGCGCACGATCCGCTGCAGCAGCGCCTGGGCGTCGGCGAACAGCTTGCGGGCCGCGTCGCCCTTGCGGGGATCGTCGAGGATCTTGGGGTACGTGCCCGACAGCTCCCAGGTGTGGAACAGCGGCGACCAGTCGATCCACGACACCAGCTCCCCGACGTCGACCTCGACCGCACGCACGCCGACGAACGCCGGGCTCGGCACGGTGGCGGCGGTGAACGTCGGGTGCAGGCGCCGGGTCCGGGCCGCCGCGAGCTCGAGCAGCGGTCGGCGATCGCGGTTGGCGTGCTGGTCGCGCAGCATGGTCTGCCGGGCCTGGTTCTCGGCCAGGAACGGCGCCGGGTCCTGGCTCACCAGCTTGCCGACCACGCCGACCGCCAGCGACGCGTCGGCGACGTGGATGACCGGCCCGCTGTAGGCCGGCGCGATCTTGACCGCGGTGTGCTTGCTCGACGTCGTCGCGCCGCCGATGAGCAGCGGCGTCTTGAGCCCGCGCCGCTCCATCTCGCGCGCGACCGTGATCATCTCGTCGAGCGACGGCGTGATCAGCCCCGACAGGCCGATGACGTCGACGCCGAGCTTGGCGGCGGTGTCGAGGATGGTCGTGACCGGGCACATGACGCCGAGGTCGGTGACCTGGTAGCCGTTGCAGCGCAGGACCACGCCGACGATGTTCTTGCCGATGTCGTGGACGTCGCCCTTGACCGTGGCGATCACCATCGAGCCCTTGCCGCTGCCGCCGACCGACTTGTCCGCGGCCAGCAGCGGCTCGAGGATCGCCACCGCCTTCTTCATCACCCGCGCGCTCTTGACCACCTGCGGCAGGAACATCTTGCCGGCGCCGAACAGCTGGCCGACGACGTTCATGCCGTCCATCAGCGGGCCCTCGATGATCGCGAGCGGCCGGTCGAAGAGGGTCAGCGCCTCGGCGACATCGACGTCGACGAAGTCGGCGTTGCCGGTGACCAGGGCGTGGGCCATG
>JAYVSF010000102.1:0-5012 GCA_043775605.1 Myxococcales bacterium | reverse complement strand
CCGACCGCCGCCGCCACCCTGGCCGCCCTGCCCCGCACCGACGGCGAGGCCTTGTCCGCGTGGGCCGATGCGGTCGAGGTCGCGTCGCTGCGCCGCGCTTGACGTACGCTGCCACCATGTTCGCACCCGATCGCTACGTCGCCGCGCTGTGGTTCGCGGCCGCGCGTCACCATGGCCAGACCGTGCCCGGCACCGAGCGGCCCTACCTCGTGCACGTGACCTCGGTGGCGGCCGAGGTCATCGCCGCCCTGCCCGGCAGCGGCCTCGACGCCGACCTCGCGGTGGTGTGCGCGCTCCTGCACGACACGCTCGAGGACACCGCCGGCAGCGAGCCCGAGCGGCGCGACCTGGCCGCCGAGCTCGCCCATCGGTTCGGCGCGGCCGTGCGCGACGGCGTCGCCGCGCTCAGCAAGCGCGAGGTGGACGACGCCGGCGCCCCGATCGCGAAGGCCGACCGGATGGCCGACTCGCTGCGCCGGATCTGCGCCCAGCCACCGGCGGTGTGGGCGGTCAAGCTCGGCGATCGCATCACCAACCTCGCGCCGCCGCCGGCCCACTGGCCCCCGGCCAAGTGCGCCGCCTATCGCGCCGAGGCCGACGTCATCGTCGACGCGCTCGGCGAGGCCAGCCCCGCGCTGGCCGCCCGGCTGCGCGACCGCATCGCGAGCTACGCGCGCCACTGCGGCACGTGAGCACGCGCTGGCACGCGCGGTGGACGCCGGCCCGCCGCCGCGCGACCCACGCCCCGTGCGGAACCTCTCGCGCACGATGTCCGGGCTCTGACCACGCCGCCGGCCACCGCCACGGTTGCCACCGCCGGCGTCTGCTGCTCGGGCGTGGTCATCGCCGCGGCGTCGCCCCCACGTCGAGCCCGGCGTCGTCGCCGAGCGCACCATCACCAGCATCGGCGCCACCGGCGTGGTTGCCGCACCCGCGCCCACTGACCACCACCAGCGCGCCGACGAGGCGCTTCATCTCGCGATCGTCTCACCGCGCGCCGAGCTGCGCTCGCGGTCTGGCCCTTGCTTTTCGCCGGTCCGGATAAATAATCAGTCGTATGATCAATAACTGGTGGGCGCCGGTGGGGTTCGCGCTGACGCTCGCGGCGGTCGGCTGCGGTCACCGCGACCTCACCGACGGCCGCTACCAGGGCATGCTCGAGATCGAGCAGGTCGACCTCGCGTTCGAGGTCGGCGGCCGGATCATCGCGCGGCCGATCGTGGCCGGCCAGCAGGTGCACAAGGACGACGTCCTGGCCCGGCTCGATGACGTCCTCGATCGCGCGCAGCGCGGGATCCGGACGCGCGAGCTCGATGTCGCCCGCGCCGACCTGGCGCTGCTCGAGGCCGGATCGCGGCCCGAGGAGATCCGTTCGGCCCAGGCCCAGCTCACCGCGGCCCGGGCCAGCGAGCGCACCCTCGACGTCGAGCAGACCCGCCAGCAGCGCCTGGTCGAGAGCGGGGTGACGGCGGCGGCCCAGCTCGACGACGTCGGCGGCCAGGTCGCCCGCGCCCGGGGCGAGCGCGAGAGCCTCGAGGCCAAGGTCGCGCTGCTGGCGCACGGCACCCGACGCGAGGAGCTGGTGCGGGCCAGGGCCCGGGTCGCGCTGGCCGAGCAGTCGCTGGCGCTCGAGGATCGCCGGCTCGAGAAGCGGGTGCTGACCGCGCCGACCGACGGCGTGATCCTCGACGTCTATCCCGATCTCGGCGAGGTCGTGGCCGCCGGCGCGCCGGTCCTGTCGCTCATCGATCGCACCCGGCCTTACGCCGACGTCTTCGTGCCGCTGGCGGTGAGCCCGACCCTGCGCGTCGGCGATCCGATGCGGCTGACGATCGAGGGCACCGCGGCGCCGATCGCCGGCACGATCGAGCTGATCGCGGCCCACGCCGAGTTCACGCCGCGCTTCGTCTACAGCCCGCGCGAGCGCCCGAACCTGACCGTGCGAGTCCGGGTCCGCCTGACCGATCCCGAGGGCCGACTGCACGCGGGCGTGCCGGTCTACGCCGAGCCGCTCAGCACCGCCGTGATCGGCACGCCATGAGCCAACTGCGCGCCGCCGCCGTCGAACCAACGCCCGGTGCGGCACCCGAACTCGTGATCGAGACCCACGGCCTCGGCCGGCGGTTCGGCGACCTGATCGCGGTCCAGGGCGTCGACCTCGCGGTCCGCAAGGGCGAGATCTTCGGCGTGCTCGGGCCCAACGGCGCCGGCAAGTCGACGACGATCCGGATGCTGTGCGGGATCCTCGATCCCACCGCCGGCGACGGCCGGGTGGTCGGCTTCGACATCCGCACCCAGCCCGAGCAGATCAAGCAGCGCATCGGCTACATGACCCAGCGCTTCAGCCTGTACGAGGACCTGTCGGTCGAGGAGAACCTGACCTTCTACGCCGGTATCTACGGCGTGCCCCGCAAGCGGCGCGCGGCCCGGGTGCTCGAGGTCCTGACCGAGACCGGCCTCCTGGCCCGGAAGAAGCAGCTGGCCGGCACGCTGTCAGGCGGCTGGAAGCAGCGGGTGGCGCTGGCGTCCGCGACGATCCACCAGCCGCCGCTGCTGTTCCTCGACGAGCCGACCGCCGGCGTCGATCCGGTGAGCCGGCGCGGCTTCTGGGCCGAGATCCACCGGCTGTCCGCGGGCGGCACCACCGTGCTGGTCACCACCCACTACATGGACGAGGCCGAGCGCTGCCACCGGCTGTGCTTCATCTTCGGCGGCAAGGTGCTCGACCTTGGCCGACCCGACGAGGTCGTCGCCCGCGCCGGCCTGCTCGCCGCCGAGATCGAGGTCGAGCACGGCGCCCTTGCCATCGCCGCCCTCACCGCCCGGCCCGAGGTGCTCGGGGTCGAGGCCCTCGGCCACCGCCTGCGCCTGGTCACCCACGGCGTCGACCCGATCGCGCTGGCCACCGACGTGGTCGGCCCGCTGCGCCTCGGCGTGCCGGCCCGGGTCTCGGTCGAGGACGCGTTCGTGGCCATGGTGCGCGGCCAGGAGGCCAGGCCATGAGCGCGCTCGGACGGATCGCGGTCATCACCCGCAAGGAGCTGGTCCAGCTCCGGCGCGACCGGATGACGATCGGCATGATGGTGATGCTGCCGCTGATGCAGCTCCTGCTGTTCGGCTACGCCATCGACACCGACGTCCGCCACGCCCCGACCGTGGTCTACGACGCCGACCACACCGCCCGCAGCCGCGACCTCGCCCGCCGGCTCGAGGCCACCGGCTTCTACGACATCATCGGCGCGGTCGACGGCTATCCCGCGATCGCCGACGCGTTCCGCAGCGGCACCGCGCGGGTCGGCCTGGTGGTGCCGGCCGGGTTCGCCGCCGGGCTCACCGCCCACCGCCCGGTCGAGGTCCAGCTGGTCGTCGACGGCGCCGACGCCCAGACCGTGGCCAGCGCGACCTCGACCGCGGCCTCGGTGGTGTCGGCGTGGTCGGCCGAGCTGCGCATCACCTCGCTCCACGACGGCGTGCCCGAGCCGCTGACCCTGTCGACGTCGACCTGGTACAACCCCGACCTCCGGACCGCGGTCTACATCGTGCCCGGGCTGGTCGGCGTCATCCTGACCATGACCATGGTGATGTTCACGGCCATGGGCATCACCCGCGAGCGCGAGCGCGGCACCCTCGAGCAGCTGATCGTCTCGCCGGTGCGCTCGCTCGAGCTGGTGATTGGCAAGATCGTGCCCTATCTGGCGATCGGCTACGTCCAGATGACGATCATCCTGGTCGTCGGCAGCCGGGTGTTCGACGTCCCGTTCGCCGGCTCGTGGGGCCTGCTGTACGGCCTGTCGGCGCTGTTCATCGGCGGCAGCCTGGCGCTCGGCCTGTTCTTCTCGACGCTGGCCCGGACCCAGCAGCAGGCGATGCAGATGTCGGTCTTCTTCCTGCTGCCCAACCTGCTGCTGTCGGGCTTCATGTTCCCGTTCGAGGGCATGCCGAAGCTGGCCCAGCACCTCGGCGAGGTCCTGCCGCTCACCCACTTCCTGCGCATCATCCGCGGCATCGTGCTGCGCGGCGCGAGCTGGCAGGACCTCGCGCCCGAGGTCGGCTGGCTGGCCGCGATCGCCGGCGCCCTGGTCGTGGCCTCGGCGCTGCGCTTCAAGAAGAAGCTGGGCTGACGCGATGCCCCGTCCCGCCACCGATCTCCGCCACCGCGTGGTCGCCGCCGCCCGCGCCGCGTTCGACGGCAAGGGCTTCGACGGCGCCTCGCTGCGCGCGATCGCCCGCGCCGCGCGCACCACGATCGGGATGATCTACTACTACTTCCCGACCAAGGACGCCCTGTGGGACGCGGTCATCGACGACGTCTACCAGCGCATCGTCCACGACCTCGCGGAGATCCTGACCGGGCCTGGCACGCTGCGCGAGCAGCTCCGCAGGATCGCCCGCCATGTCGCCGCGCTCGACGCCGACGATCGCACGGTGATGCGGCTGGCGCTGCGCGACGCGCTGGCCTCGACCGAGCGGCGCGGCCGGCTGTTCGCTCGCTTCCAGCAGGGCCACATCCCGCTGGTGATCACCGCGGTGGCCCGGGCCCAGGCTGCGGGCGAGCTGGTCGCCGCGCCGGCGCCGATGATCATGTTCGCGGCCGGCATGAGCGTCATCGGCTCGCAGCTCCTGCTCGGCAACTGGCCGCTGCCCGGCCTGCCGAGCGGCGACGCCCGGATCGAGACTGCCCTCGATCTCCTGTTCGACGGCATCGGCCCCGCCCGCCGCCCTCGCCGGCGCTGACCCCGCCCGCGCCGGTCAGCGGGCGTAGTAGGTCGCGAGCGCGCCGTCGATGATCGGCTTCCAGGTGCCGCCGACCTGCTCGCGCTTGATGAGCGGGTAGTTGACCTCGGTCTTCATCTCGGTGCCGCTGTACTCGTAGATGGTCTTGCGCCAGTCGGCCTCGAGCCCGAGGATGATCCGGTCGGGGTGCTCGTCGACCGAGGCCCCGAGCCAGCGGCCGCCGGTGGCCTTGGCCAGGTCGGTGGTGCTGGCCGGCAGGGTCAGCTCGAACGTCAGGG
>JAYVSF010000101.1:0-7889 GCA_043775605.1 Myxococcales bacterium | reverse complement strand
GCTGCCGGCGACGAGGTAGTCGCGGATCAGCTCGGCGTGGGCGGTCGACAGCCCGAACGGGGGCATGGTCGCGCCCGGCCACACCGACGGCGGATCGGCGATCCACGCGACGAACACCTCGGGCCGCAGCCGGGCCGCGGCGAAGCGCAGGTTGGGGGCGACCTGCGACGTCGCCAGGGTCGCGCGCAGGGTCGCGACCGACGACGACGCGAACTGCTCGTTGCCCACGGTGTGGCAGACCGGGCAGCCGGTGCGCTCGAACATTGCCCGACCCTGGGCCACTCGCGCGGGCGCGACCGCGGCCGGCGGCGGCGCGGGCTCGTCTGCGCGGACATCGGCGACATCGGCGACCGCGGCGAAGTAGCGCGCGATCGTCCGGGCGTCGGCCGGCGTGATCGGGTTGCGCAGCATGGACTCGTCGAGCATCGGCCGGACGTCGAACGGCGCCTGCACGAAGCCTTCGATCCAGGCCGGACGCAGCCGACGCGCGACTTGGGTCAGGCTGGGCACTCGGCGCAGGTGGACGATGTTGCGCTGGTAGCGCTCGATGATGTCCTGGCCGTGCTTGGCGGCCAGCGACTTGTAGGTCGGGCTGTCCGGGGTCAGCCCGGTCAGGAACACGTGGCAGGACACGCAGTCGTAGGGCCGCCCGGCGCCGGCCAGGCCGTCGATCTCGTGGCAGCGGGTACACTGCTGATGCGAGATCACCGCCTGCCCAGCGACAATCGCCTCCTGGCGCGCGCCTGGCTCCCAGACCGGCGTGGGCGCGACCGCGGCGGCATCGGCCCGCGCGACCACCGCGGCGTCGTCGGCCGGCGCCAGGGCCCGGTGACAGGCGACGACGAACATCAGGAGCACCCACCACGTGCGCATGGACCGCAACCGTATCACGCGACGTCGCCCGTCGGCCGCGCGTGGGTGCGCGGGGCGTCGCGAGCGCCGCCGGTCGGGCGAAGCTGTCAGACCGGGGCCGTAGCGTCCCGGCGTGATCCCGGTCCGCGCGCTCGACGAGGCGACGGTGCAGTCGCTGGCGAAGGCGCTCGGCGTCCGCGCGGTGACCGCGCGCTGTCTGGTGGCCCGCGGCCATGGCGACCACGGCGCCGCCCGCGACTTCCTCGAGCCTCGGCTCGCGCTGCTGCGCCGGCCCGACGGCCTGGCCGACTTCGACAAGGCGGTCACCCGCATCGCCGCCGCGGTGCTGCGCGGCGAGCGGCTCGCGGTGTTCGGCGACTACGACGTCGACGGGGTGACCACGACCGCGGTGATGGCCGGCTTCCTGCGCGCCGCCGGCGGCCTGGTCACCGCGCGGGTCGCCCGCCGCGACGAGGGCTACGGCTTCTCGCCGGCGGCGGTGGCCGAGCTGCTGGCCGGCCAGCCCGGGCTCATCATCACCGGCGACTGCGGCACCAGCGACCACGCCACCATCGAGACCGCGCGCGCGGCCGGGGTCGACGTCATCGTGGTCGATCACCACACCGTGCCGGCGGCCGGCGAGGCCCACCCAGCGTTTGCGCTGGTCAACCCGCACCGCGCCGACTCGAGCTTCCCGTTCCGCGGCATGGCGTCAGTCGGCATCGCGTTCTACCTGGCCGCGGCGATCCGGACCCGGCTCAAGGAGCAGGGCTGGTTCGCGCGCCGACCCGAGCCCGATCCGCGCGCGCTGCTCGACCTGGTGGCGGTCGGCACCATCGCCGATCTGGTGCCGCTGACCGGCGAGAACCGGATCCTGACCGCCGCCGGGCTCAAGCTGCTGGGCCAGCGCCTGCGTCCGGGCCTGGCCGCGCTGCTGGCGGCGGCCGGGGTCGACGCCGAGCAGCCGGTCGACGAGAAGACGGTGGGCTGGAAGCTCGCGCCCCGGCTCAACGCGCCCGGCCGCCTCGGCGACGCCGGGCCCGCGCTCGAGCTGCTGCTGGCCGACGCCGCCGGCGCCCTGGCCGCGGCCGCCGCGCTCGAGACCGCCAACGGCGCGCGCCGGGTCGCGCAGGACGCGGTGCTGGCCGCGGCCATGCTCGCGCTCGGCGACGGCGACCCCGGGCCGGCGGTGGTGGTGGCCGGTCACGGCTGGCCGTCGGGCGTGGTCGGCATCGTCGCCGCCAAGCTGGTCGACCGCTACCGCCGCCCGGCCTTCGTGATCGCGATCGATCCCGCGACCGGCGTCGGCCGGGGCTCGGCCCGCAGCTTCGGCGGCGTGGATCTGTACGCCGCGCTCGCGACCTGCGCGCCGATGCTCGAGCGCTGGGGCGGCCACCCCGCCGCCGCCGGCCTGACCGTGCGCGCCGACGAGGTCGACCGGCTGCGGGCCGCGCTCGGCGCCGCGGTGCTGGCTGCGGGTTCGGGCCCGGTCGCCGCGATCGACGCCGACGCCGAGGTCGACCTGCTCGAGCTCGACGAGGCGACGGTCCGCGAGCTCATGAGCCTGGCGCCGTTCGGCCAGGCCAACCCCGCGCCGCGCCTGGTCAGCCGGGGCCTCACCGTGCGCGGCAGCCGGCGCGTCGGAGACGGCTCGCACCTCAAGCTCGAGCTGGCCGACGCCAGCGGCGCGGTCCGCGGCGCGATCGGCTTCGGCCTCGGCGAGCGCGCGCCTGGCCCGGGCACCCGGGTCGACGTGGTGTTCACGCCGACGGTGTCGACCTGGCAAGGCCGGACCCGGGTCGAGCTCGAGCTCCACGACCTCGCGCCGACGACCTGACCCCTGACGGACGCAGCGCGGCTCGGCGATCGGGGCGCGCACGGCCGCGTGCCGGCGACGACGAGCGGGCCGCCGGCCGCGGTATGATGCACCAGTGACGGGTGAACACGAGCGCGAGCTGCGGGTGGTCGTGGCCGAGGGCATCCTCGATCCCGACGAGGCGCGCGCCCAGGCCGCCGAGGCTGCGCGGGCCGGCCAGGGCCTGCTCGAGCGGCTCCGCGGCAGCGGTCGGATCTCCGAGCCGACGTTCTCGTCGCTGCGGGCCCGGGTCCTCGCCCCTGGCGGATTGGAACCGACCGTCGATCAACGCGCGAGCACGGCGAAGGCCTGGGGCCTGGCGGTCACCGTCCCCGGCGGCATCATCACCGGTGGCGCGGCGTCGGGCGTGTCCGGGCAAGGGGTCACCGTGGCCGGCGGACCGTCGGGCGTGGGCTGGCGAGTGCCGCGCTCGAGCGCCAGCGACCTGCCGCCGGTCGGGACGTCATGGCCAGGCGCCGGCGCCAGCGCCGATCCCGACGCCTTCCCGGTCCCGGGCTGGGATCGCTACCAGCCGATCCGGCTGCTCGGTCAGGGCGGCATGGGCCGGGTGTTCCTGGCCCACGATCTCAAGCTCGACCGCGACGTCGCGATCAAGTTCGTGCGCGGCGACGATCCCGACCTGGTCCGCCGGATCGTGGCCGAGGCGCGGGCCCAGGCCCGGGTCAACCACGAGCGCGTGTGCCAGGTGTTCGACGTCGGCGAGGTCGCCGGCCGGGTCTACATCTCGATGCAGGCCATCGACGGCCAGACCCTGGCCGAGCTGGTCCACGAGCTGACCTACGAGCAGAAGGCGATGGTGCTGCGCGGCGCGGCGCTGGGCGTGGCCGAGGCCCACAAGGCCGGGCTCATCCATCGAGATCTCAAGCCGACCAACATCATGGTCGAGCGCACCGCCGACGGCGAGCTGCGGCCGTACGTCATGGACTTCGGGGTGGCGCGCGACTGGACCGACAGCACGACCATGACCGGCACCGTCCTCGGCACGCCGCAGTTCATGGCGCCCGAGCAGGCCCGCGGCGAGGTCAAGCAGCTCGATCGGCGGGCCGACGTCTACAGCCTGGGCGCGACGCTGTACACGCTGCTGGTCGACCGGCCGCCGCACACTGGCGACAACCCGCTGGTCATCCTCAACCGGATCGCGCTCGACGAGCCGCCCCGGCTGCGCTCCATCGACCCCGACGTCCCCGCCGACCTCGAGGCGATCGTGATGAAGTGCCTCGAGAAGGAGCGGGCCGCCCGCTACGACTCGGCGCGCGCGCTGGCCGACGACCTCGACCGCTTCCTCGCCGGCGAGCCGGTGGCGGCGCGGGCCGCGGCCGGGCTCGGCTACCGGTTGCAGAAGACCCTGCGCCGGCGCTGGCGGCTGGTCGCGCTGGCGACCGTGATGCTGGCGATCGTCGCGGTCGCGCTCGGCTTCGGCCTGCGCGAGCGGTGGGAGGCGGCGCGGCGCGAGACCATCGCCCGCCGCTTCACCGAGAAGGTCGAGCGGATCGACGCCCTGGCCCGGACCTCGGCGCTGGCGCGGGCCCACGACCTCCGCAGCGACCGCGCGCTGATCGTGGCCCAGATGGACGCGATCACCGGGGAGATGCGCGCGGCGGGCACGGTCGCCGCCGGTTCGGGCCACTACGCGCTCGGTCGCGGCTACCTGGCGCTCGGCGACGACGAGCGCGCCGCCGAGGAACTGCAGGCGGCGTGGCAGCGCGGGGTCGACGATCCGCGGGCGGCGTACGCGCGCGCGCTCGCGCTCGGCCACCTCTACCAGCGCGGGCTGCGCGAAGTCGAGCGGATGTCGCCGAGCGCGGCCGCGGCCCGCCGGCGCGAGCTGCAGGCGCGCTACCGAGACCCGGCGCTGGGCCTGCTGCGCGACCTCCACGATCCGCACGTGCCGTCGCCGTACGTCGCCGCGCTGATCGCGTTCTACGACGAGCGCTACGACGACGCGCTGCGCCAGCTCGACGGCATCGATCAGACCGCCGGCGGCATGGCCTCGTTCTACGAGGCGCCGCTCCTGCGCGGCCAGATCCTCCACGCCCGCGCGGTCGCCCACCACGATCGTGGCGAGCCCGACGACGCCAACACCGATCTCGCGCTCGGTCGCAAGGCCCTGGCCGCGGCGGCGGCGATCGCCGAGAGCGAGCCGACCGCCCACGCCGCCATCGCCGAGCTGGAGCAGACCGCGGTGCTGATCGAGCTGTACAGCGCGGGCGAGGTCGAGCCGCCGTTCGCGCGCGGCCTGGCCGCGATCGATCGCGCGCTCGAGATCCTGCCGGGCCAGCCAGCGGCGCTGATGCTGCGGGCCCGGCTGCGGCGCCTCCTGGCCAACCATCGCCGCAACCGCGGCGAGGACGTGACCGATCTGGTGTCCTTGAGCATCGCCGACGCCCAGCGCGCGGTCGAGCTGGCGCCGCCCGGGCGCGAGGGTCAGCTCGAGCTGGCGCTGGGATATCTCCTGTCGGGCGAGGTCCGCCAGGGTCAGGGCCAGGACCCCAGCGAACCGCTCGGCAAGGCCATCGCCCTGGCCTCGGCCGCGTCGGGCGTCGAGCGCGATCCCGACGCCCAGGTCCAGCTCGGGCTCGCGTACAAGATCTGGGCGGACTACCAGGACGGCACCGGCCAGGACGCCGAGGCCAACCGTGGCCGCGCGATCGAGGCCTACACCCGCGCGCTCGAGCTCGATCCCTCGCTCGGGCCGGCCTGGCAGAACCTCGGCATCATCTACTACGCGCGGGCCTCGCAGCCGCGCAGCCAGCACCCGACCGAGGATCTCGACCACGCGATCGGCGCGTTCGAGAGGTCGCGCGCGCTGCGCCCGAGCTCGTACGTCGCGCCGTACTACCTGGGCGCGGTGCACGAGCTGCTGGCCCAGCACGCGCGCGCCCACGGCGGCGATCCCGGGCCCGAGCTGGCCCACGCGCTCGAGATGTACCAGGCCGGGCTGGCGCTGAACCCGAGCCTGCCCCACCTCCACAACGGCATCAGCATGGTCCACGTCCAGCAGGCCGAGGACGCGTGGGAGCGCGGCGACGATCCCGATCCGTTCCTGGCGCAGGCCCTGGCCGCGGCGGACGCGGCGGTGACCACGGCCCCAGCCCAGGCCGACGGCTACAACAACCGCGGCGAGGCGCTCGCCCGGCGCGCCGGCTACCAGCGCGAGCGCGGTCAGGATCCGCGGGCGCTGGCCCGCGCGGCGGCCGAGGCCTATGGCCAGGCGCTGGCCCGCGCGCCCGACGATCCCACGTTCCTGCTCAACGTCGCCGGCACCCACGTGCTGGTCGCCGAGTACCAGCTCGGCCAGGGCGGCGATCCGCATCCGTCGCTGGCGCTGGCCCGGCGCGCGATCGACCTGGCGATAAAGGCCAACCCGAGCGAGCCAGATGCCCACCGCGGGCTCGGCGAGGTGGCCGCGATCCTGGCCCGCTTCGACGCGCGCCACCACCGTCCGGCCGACGCCGGCTTCGACGACGCCGCGCGCTCGTTCCGGCGCGCGATCGAACTCGGCCCCGATGATCGCGATCTCCAGCTCGGCTTCGCGCGGTTCTGCCTCGAGCGCGCCACGGCCACCGGCGCCAGCGGCGCCGCCGACGCCGCGCTGCGCGAGGGGCTGCAGGTCACCGGCCGGGTGCTGGCCGAGCGCCCGAGCTGGTCGACGGCGCGGGTGCTAGCGGCCCAGCTCCAGCTCGAGCAGGCGATGCGGCTCGATCGCTCCGAGGCGATGCGGCAGGCGGCAGCGCGGGCCGCAACCGAGCTGGCCGCGGCCACGGCCGGCAATCCGAATCTGGCGGCGTCCGCCCGGCCCGCGCTGGTCGCCGCGCGTCGCTTCGCCGGCAGCCCCTGATACGCGAGAGCCGCGACGACTACTTGGCGCCGACGGTCACGTTGAACGTGCCCTTGGTGCCCTTCTCGACGACCTGGGTCGGCGAGACGACGTAGGTGCCGGCCGCCATGCCCTTGGGGATGTAGAGCGTGCCGGTCCGATCCGAGGGCACGGGATACGTGTTGCCGCTGCCGCCGAACAGCGAGAACGGCGTCGTCTCGTCGGACAGATAGGTCCAGATGTGGGTCGGTGGGGTGGAGCCGAAGGCCTGGAACGTGACCGGCGTGGCGACGGTCGGGCTCGCGGTGGCGGGATAGTTCGACGGGGTGAAGCCGCTGTTCGCGACGGACATGTCGGGCATGGGCGCTCTCGCTTGGTTCGGGTGAGGCGGACAGGCGCGCCCGGAGCGCGCAGGGTCAGGATCCGGCGGATCGTCCGCGGGCGGAGGCCGGGTGTCAACGGCGAGGCGCTGGCGTCCGTGCGCCAGCTGCGCTACCTACGCGACACGATGTCCCGCCGCCGCCGTCTCGCCGACGACGTCCCGCGCCTGCCGCGCGGGCGCGGCATCACGTTATCGACCACCCAGCTGGTCCGCATCATCATGGTCGCGGTCGCGCTGGTCGCGCTCATCGCCCTCCAGAAGCCGTGCGCGAACTCGGTGAGCCGCTTCGTCACCAGCTTCCAGCAGCCCGACGCCGGCATCAGGATCGCCCGGCCCGACGCCGGCGCCACGCCCGACGGCGTGATGCTGCACGGCACGATGACGCCCGCCGAGCTCGAGGCCGCGATCGCCCGGGCCCGCGCCGCCGCCGGGGTCGCCCTCGACGCTGGGGTCGCCGAGGCCCCCAGCCTCGACGCCCATCCCTGACCGGTTCGGGTTCGGATCCGGGTTCGGGTTCCCGTATGCTGCCGGTCGTGAAGCGACTCGCGCTGCTCGTCACCTGTGCGCTCGCGGGCGCGCCGGCGAGCGGCTGCGCCGGACAGCCGGTGGTCGCGCCGACGGCAGCCGGGACCGTCGCCCACGGGATGCTCGAGGCGGCGGTCGACCTCGACGGGCGGCCGGTCGGCCCGCTGCCGGTGGGCGGCCGGGCCACCGTCGCGGTGGTGTTCGCGTCATGGTGCGGGCATTGTCGGGCCGAGCTGCCGGTGCTGGCCACGCTCGCCGAGCGCTGGCCCGACGTCCGCGTCCTCGGGGTCAACTACCGCGGCCACGAGGAGTACGAGCAACGCGGCGACGCGGCGGCGGTGCGGGCCTTCGTCGCCGAGCTGGCGCCGTGGCTGCGGGTAGTGCCGGCCGACGAGCGGCTGTGGTCGGCGCTTGGCCGCCCGGCCAAGGTCCCGACC
>JAYVSF010000100.1:0-12443 GCA_043775605.1 Myxococcales bacterium | reverse complement strand
CCGATCCGTCCGATCCGCGACCGGCGACGGCGCTCGGTCGGCTGGCCGCGCGCACCGAGCGCTGGGGCGATGCCGCCCGTGCCCTCGACGAGGCCGCGCTCGGGGCCGAGCCCGAGGTCGCCATCCCGCTGCTGCGCCAGCTCGCCGAGATCGCCGACATCTCGCTCGGCGACAACCCGCGCTCGATCGCGGCCTACCACCGGCTGCACCAGGCTGCGCCCCACGATCCCGAGGTCGCGGGTCCGGCCCTGGTCGCGCTGGCCGGCCTCTACCAGGACGAGGAGCGCTGGGCCGATCTCGACCGTGTGCTGCACGTCCACGCCGACGCGGCGCCGACCGTCGACGCCCGGGCCCGGCTCCTGGCCCAGGCCGCCGTTCTCGAGGACCAGCGGCTCGACGACAAGCCGGCTGCGATCGCGACCTGGAACCTGATCCTCGCCGACGATCCCGATGACATGGACGCGCTGCTCGCGCTCGAGCGGCTGTACCAGGCCGGCGATCGCTGGGCCGAGCTCGCCGACAACCTGCGGCGGCAGGCCGATCGCGCCGAGGCGCCGGCCGAGCGCATCGCGCTGTTGCGCCGGCTGGCCGAGATCCACGAGGTCATGCTCGAGGAGCCCGGCCAGGCGATGGCCGCCAACCTCGAGGTCCTCGACCACGACGGCGAGGATTCGACCGCGCTCGACGAGCTCGCCCGCCTCTATCACGACGCCCAGCGCCCGGCCGATCGCTACGACATCCTCGAGCGCCGGCTGACCCTGGCCGACGCCCGCGGCGAGGGTGGCACCGTCGCTCGCCGTCACGAGCTGGCGCAGTTGCTGGCCGGGCCGCTCGGCCGCGAGCTCGAGGCCCTCGACCGCTGGGCCGAGGTGCTGACCCACGACCCCGGCCACGCCGAGGCGCTGGCGGCGGTCCAGCGGGCGCTGGTCCAGCCCGAACTGGCGCCGCGCGCGACCGCGATCCTCGAGCCGCTGTACGAGGCCACCGGCCGCGATCTCGAGCTGACCGAGCTCTTGTGGCAGACCGCGATCCGCGAGGCTGGTCGCGATCGCCTGACCCGCCAGATCCGGGTGGCGCAGATCCGCGAGCACCGGCTCGGCGACAAGCCGGGCGCGTTCGCCGCCACCGAGGCCGCGGTCCGGACCGCGGTCGGCGAGCCCGAGCTGCCCGAGCTCCTGAGCGAGCTCGATCGGCTGGCCGCGGACCTCGGCCGCGAGGCCGATCTCATCGCCGTCTACCGCGACATCGCCGACGACGTCCTCGACGCCGAGCTGCAGCGCCGGCTGTACCTCGACATCGCCGACCTGGCCCGCGCGGTCGGCAACGACGCGGTCCTGGCCGCGCGCTACTACCACAAGGTCCTCGACGTCCAGCCCGACGATCGCCGGGCCCTGGGCGCGCTCGAGAGGATATACCGCCAGGATGGCCGCCAGGCCGGCGACGCCGAGGAGCTGTACAAGGTCCTCGGCCAGAAGGTCGAGCTGGTCGACACCGATCCCGGCGAGCGCAAGGCCGCGCTGGCCGAGATGGCGACCCTGGCCGGCGGCCCGCTGCGCCGGACCGACGACGCCATCGCCGCGTGGTCGGCGGTGCTCGAGCACGATCCCGCCGACGAGCAGGCCGCGACCGCGCTCGACGCGCTGTACCGCGACCAGGGCCGGTGGGCCGAGCTGATCGAGCTGTACGAGCGCCGGCTCGGCTTCGTCGACTCGCTCGAGGAGGCCGTCGCCCTGCGGGTCAAGGCCGGCCGCATCCACGAGGACGAGCTGCGCGATCTGCCGGCCGCGGCCGAGAGCTACGCCGCCGCGCTGTCGGGCGATCCGGCCGAGCCGACCGCGCTGGCCGCGCTCGAGCGCATGCTGACCGAGGTCGACGTCCGCGCCCAGGCCGCCGAGGTCCTCGAGCCGATCTACATCTCGCGTCTGGACTGGCCGCGGCTGATCCGCATCTACGAGGTCCGGCTCGACGCCGCCAGCGAGCCCGGCGAGCGGCTCGAGCTGACCCGGCAGATCGCCCGGCTGCACGAGGACCAGCTCGAGGATCTCGACGCCGCCTTCGCCTGGTACGGCAAGGTCCTGCGCGAGGACCCGAGCGACGCCGACGTCCGCCCGCAGCTCCACCGCCTGGCCTCGATCCTCGAGCTGTGGCCGCAGCTGGCCGCGGTCTACCAGGGCGTGCTCGACGACGATCGCGGCGACGCCGGCCACCTGCGGGCGATCGCGGCCGAGGCGGCCGAGATCTACGATCGCCGGCTCGACCGTTGCGAGCCGGGGGCCCAGGCCTACCAGCGCGCGCTGGCCGGGTTCATCCCCGGCGACGCCGGCCTGCCGGCCTTGACCGAGCTGTTCGCTTGTCTCGAGCGGCTGCTGATCCGGCACGGTGAGTGGCGGGCGCTGGCCACCGCCTACGGCGAGGCCATCGGCGCGATCGACGACGAGACCTGGCGTCGCGATCTGCAGGCACGTCACGGCGCGCTGCTCGAGCACCGGCTGGCCGACGCCGACGGCGCGATCGACGCCTGGCGCGGCGTCCTGGCCTCGGCCGCCGACGCCGGCGCCGAGCCCGAGTACGTGCGGGCCGCGGTCGAGCTCGAGCGGCTCTACCGGGGCCGCGCGCGCTGGTACGACCTCGCCGAGCTGCTCACCGAGCGGCTGGGCCGGACCGGCCACGAGCCGACGCAGATCCAGCTCCGGCTGGCGCTGGCCACAGTGCTCGAGGCCGAGCTGCATGACGCCAGCGGCGCGATCGATCAATACCAGGAGGTCCTGGCCGGCGCGCACCCCGAGCTGGCCGCGACCGCCCTCGAGCGACTGCTCGCTGACGCCGATCATCGCGATCGCGCCGCCGGCTTGCTCGAGCCCTATTATCGCCGGCGCGACGCCTGGCCGCGGCTGGTGGCCCTCCTCGAGCACCAGGTCCCGCACCAGGGCGATCCCGAGCTGCGGATCGTGGCCCTGCTCGAGGTCGCCGAGCTGCACGACCTGCGCGGCGGCGATCCCCAGCGGGCGCTCGACGCCCTGGCCCGGGCCTGGCAGATCGAGCCCGCGCGCAAGGACGTCTTCGAGAAGTTGGTCCATCACGCCGGCCTGATGAGCGCGTGGGATCCGCTGGTCGCGATCCTCGAGAAGGGCGCGGCCGCGACCCTCGATCCCGAGGCCGCCGCGGCGTCGCTCGGCCGGGTCGCCGAGCTGCACGAGGGACCGCGCGACGATCGCCCGGCCGCGATCGCGGCCTGGCGCAAGGTGCTGGCGGTGGCGCCCGATGACGCGACCGCGCTGTCGTCGCTCGATCGCCTGCTGGCGGTCGAGGGCCGGCCGGCCGAGCTGGTGACCGTGGTCGAGCGGCGCGCCGAGCTGACCGACGACGCCCACGCCCGCCTGGTGCTCTTGCACCGGATCGCCGGCCTGTACGAGGAGGTCTTGCAGCAGCCGCGCGATGCGGTGGCGGCCTACAAGAACGTGCTGGCCGCCGACGACACCGACGCCCTGGCCCTCGACGCCCTCGAGCGCCTGTACCGCCAGCTCGCCCAGCACGGCGACCTGGCCCAGTTGCTGGAGCGCAAGCTCGAGCTCGCCGACGAGCCAAGCGTTCGCCGCCGGCTGCGCCTCGAGCTGGCCGCGGTCGCCGAGCGCGATCTCGGCGACGCCTACGAGGCCCAGAACCAGCTGCAGGCGGTGCTGACCGAGGACCCGACCGACGAGGTCGCGCTGGCCGAGCTCGATCGCCTGTACCAGGCCAACAAGATGTGGCCGGAGCTGCTCGACATCCTCGAGCGGCGCTCGACGCTGGCCGATGACCCGGCCGAGCACGCCGAGTTCGAGTTCCGGGCCGCGACGCTGTGCGAGCGCGAGCTGGCCGACCCCGAGGCGGCGATCGATCGCTACGGCGAGGTCCTGGCCCTCGATCCCGCCCACGCCGGGGCCCGGGCCGCGCTCGAGGGCCTGCTGGCCCAGGACGACCACCTGGAGTCGGCGGCCGATCTGCTGGAGCGCCACCACCGGGCCCAGGGCGAGCACGACGCCCTGGTCAAGGTCGTCGAGCGCCGGCTCCACGGCGCCGCCGATCACGAGCTGCGCCGCGAGCTGTGGGCGTCGCTCGCCGACGTCCACGAGACCCTGCGCGGCGACCTGCCGGCGGCGTCGGCGACCTGGGCCCGCGCCCTGGTCGAGAACCCCAGCGACCGCGGGCTGATCGGCCCGCTCGAGCGATTGGCCGCGGCCCGCGAGGCCTGGCCCGAGCTGGCGACGTTGCTCGACGGCCGGCTGGCCACCGGGCTCGAGCCCGAGCTCGAGTACGAGTACGCGATGCGCCTCGGCCAGATTCACGAGGAGGCGCTGCACGATCCGGCGCAGGCGGCGAAGGCGTACGAGCGCGCGGGGGCCACGCTGATCGACGAGGCGGCCGCGCTGACCGCGCTCGATCGCGTGCTGTGGCGGCTCGGGCGCTGGGCCGAGCTGTCGCGGGTGCTGGAGCGGCTGGCCGAGCTGTCCGACGACGGCCAGGCCGCCGACCTGACCTTCCGGCTCGGCGACGTCCGCGAGACCCAGCTCAAGGACGCGGCCGGGGCGGTCGCCGCCTACCGCGCCGTCATCGAACGCGATCACGGCCACCGCGCCGCGCGGTCCTCGCTCGAGCGCCTGCTCGGCCAGGCCGAGCACGAGCGGGCCGCGATCATCGACACCCTCGAGCCGCTGTACGAGGCCGACGGCGACTGGCCCAAGCTGGTCGACGTCCTGACCGCGCGCCTTGGCATCACCGACGACCACCACGAGCGGGCGGCGATCTACCACCGCATCGCGACCCTGGCCGAGACCCGGACCCACGACGTCGGCCGCGCGCTCGACGCTGCGGCCGGCTGGCTGGGCGAGGATCCGACCTCGTCGGAGGCGCTGGCCGAGCTCGACCGCCTGGCCGGGCGCGACGCCCGCTGGTTCGACGTCGCCGGCTGGATCGAGGCCATCGCCGGCAAGGCCGGTGACACGGCGCTGCCGCTGTGGATGTACGCGGGCACGGTCGCGCTCGATCGCCTCGGCGATCCGGCGCGGGCGACCGCCTCGTTCCACCACGCGCTCGAGCTCGACGGCGATCACCTGCCGGCGCTCGAGGCCCTCGAGCGGACCCACCGCAGCATGGGCGACGTCGGGCCGTTGGCCGAGGTCCTGGCCCGGCAGGCGGCGCTGGCCTACGACCCCGCGACCAAGCAGCTGTTCTGGCACGAGGTCGCGACCCTGCGCGAGCACGCGGGCGACGACGACGGCGCGATCACGGCCTGGGAGGCGGTGGTCGACCTGGCCGACGACGATCGCGAGGCGCTGACCAGCCTGGCGAGGATCCACGAGCGCAAGGGCGACCGGCGCGCGCTGATCTCGGCGCTGGCCCGGGCCGCGCAGATCGCCAGCGAGCCGACCGAAGAGAAGGCCCTGCGGGTCCGGGTCGCGGGGCTCGAGAGCGAGCTCGGCGACACCGCGGCGGCCGCCGCCGCCTGGCAGGCGGTGCTCGACCTCGATCCGACGGATCACGCCGCGCTCGAGGCGCTCGAGGCGGTCCACGTCGCCGGCAAGGACTGGATGGCGGTCCAGGATCTGCTCGCCCGCCGGCTCGACCTGGCGCGATCGTCGTCGGAGAAGACCACCGTGCTGGCGCGGATGGCCGAGCTGGCCGAGGGCGAGCGCGGCGCGGTCGACGACGCGATCGCGCACTGGTACGCGGTGCTCGAGCTCGACAACGCGCTGATGCCGGCCTACGACCACCTCGAGCGCCTGCTGGCGAAGTCGGGTCGCTGGCACGATCTGGTCGAGATCCTCGAGCGGCGCGCCGATGTCTACGGCACGCTCGGTGACGCCGATCTGGAGCTGCGGGTCCTGGCCCGGGCCGCCGACATCTGGGAGGGCCCGCTCGACAACCCCGACGCGGCCGGCGACATCCTCGAGAAGATCCTGATGCGCGAGCCCGGCTCGGTGGCGGCGCTGACCCGCCTGGCCCGGATCCACGAGCGCATCGGCGATCGCGACAAGGCGACCGACGTGCTGCAGCGGGCGCTGGCGCTGGGCCCGACCGGGCGCGACGCCGCCGATCTGTTCTTCCGGCTCGGTGAGCTGGCCGGCAGCGGCGACGAGCCCGAGTCCGCGCGCGAGCACTACCAGCAGGCCCTGGCCCACGACCCATCGCACGGTGGGGCGATCGCGGCGCTGGAACGGCTGGCCCGCGACGCGGCCGACTGGCCGGTGGTGGCCGACATGCTCGAGCGGCGCGCGGCGGTGGTGGCCGCTGGCGGCGAGGGCGACGCGATCGCGCTCGCGATCGAGCTGGCCAGCGTGTACGGCAAGCTCGGCCGACCGGCCGCGGCGTTGCCGGCGCTCGAGCGGGCGGCCGCGGCGGCGCCCGGCGACGCGCGGGTGCTGGCGCCGCTCGCCGATCTGTATGTGGCCGCGGGTCAGCTCGACCAGGCGGCGCCGATCGTCGAGCGGCTGGCCGAGGAGGCCAAGGCCGGCCGGCGGATGAAGGACGTCGCCCGCTATCGCCAGCGCCAGGGTGCGATCCTCGAGGCCAAGGGCGACGTCGCCGGGGCCATGGCGGCGTACGAGGACGCGTTCCGCATCGCGCCGACCGACGTGCCGACGATGGCCGGGCTCGGTCGGCTGGCGATGGCGGCCAAGGACTGGGAGAAGGCGCGGCGGGTCTACCGCTCGCTGGTGCTGCAGAACCTCGACGATAGCGCGGGCGTGACCAAGGCCCTGGTCTACCTCGCGCTCGGCCAGATCCACGTCGAGCTGGGCGAGGGGCCCAAGGCCAAGGGCATGTTCCAGCGCGGCCTCGAGATCGAGCCGGCCAACCAGCAGCTCAAGGACGCGCTGGCGAAGCTCGCCTGAGCGCGCTGGCCTGCGGGCGATCAGCTCGACGCGATCAACCGGACGCGATCAGCACGGCGGCGATGATCGCGCCGACCAGCAGCACCGCCCCGAGGACGATCAACAGGCTGCGTCGGTTCTGATCGGGCGAGGCCGACGATCCCGGGGGCAGCGGGCGGAGGTTCATCTGCCCCGGCGGCGGCGTCGGATACGATACCTGCTGGCCCGGCGTCGGGTAGGAGCCCTGCAGCGCCTGCATCGGCGGCGGGGTCGGGTAGGGCCCGTGGCGTGGCGGTTGTTGCATCGGCGGCGGCGCCGACGGATACGCCTGCTGCGGCGGCGCCGACGGATACGCGCCCTGGGCCGGCGGCGCCGAGGGATAGGCCTGCATGGGCGGCGGCTGCTGGACCGGCATCGGCGCCGAGATGCGCGGCTGCATGGGCTCGGGCATCGGCGCTTGCTGGTGCGGCAGCCGCGGCGGCGCGGCCCACGACGGGGGCATCGACGCGAGCTGGGTCGGCGCTTGATCGAACGCGCCCGCGATCGGTGCCGGCGTCCAGCCCGGCGCGGGCGGTGGCGCCGGCACCAGCGGCTCGAGCGCCTTGCCGAGATCGATCGCCGACGCGTAGCGATCGTTCGGCTCCTTGGCCAGGAGCTTCATGATCACGGCCTCGAACGCGGCCGACAGGCCCGGCACCAGGCTGCGCGGCGACGGCGGCGGCGTGACCAGGTGCTGGACCAGCAGCTCGCCCGGGTTCTGCGAGGTGAACGGCGGCCGGCCGGTGACCAGCTCGAACAGGATGCAGCCCAGCGAGTAGAGGTCGGCGCGGTGGTCGATCTCGGGGGCGCCGCGGCACTGCTCGGGGGCCATGTACGTCGGCGTGCCGAGCACGGTGCCGACCCGGGTCAGTTGCCCGCTCTGGGCGTTGGCCGGCCCGGTCAGCTTGGCGATGCCGAAGTCGAGCAGCTTGGGCGACTCGCTGCCGGGGATGCCGGGATCCGGGCACAGGAACAGGTTGTCGGGCTTGAGATCGCGGTGGACGATGCCCTGGGCGTGGGCCGCCGCCAGCGCGCTGGTGGTGATGCGGATGATCTTCGCCGCCTCACCCTCGCCCATCTTGCCGATGCGCTTGAGGCGGTCGGACACCGGCTCACCCTCGAGCAGCTCCATCACCAGGTAGGCCTGGCCGCTCGGCATGTAGCCGAAGTCGAAGATCTCGACGATGTTGGGGTGGCGGACCGCGGTGGCCGCCTTGGCCTCGTTGAAGAAGCGAGTGATGATCTCCTTCTCCTGCGACAGCTCGGGCAGCAGCACCTTGATCGCGACCAGGCGGCCGATCATCGTGTGCTCGCCGCGGTAGACCACGCCCATCCCGCCTTCGGCGATCTGCGACACGATCCGGTAGCTGCCGACCTGCTGGCCGATCACAGGCGGGCCCCGGTCCGGTGTCGGCGAGCATGGACCACCATCGACTCAGGGTGACACGAGGCGCCCGCCGGCTCAAGCCGCCGACCGCCGCCGCCCTCGTCGATGGGCCCCGCGCTTGAAAAGACCGCCGTCCCTGAGGTAAGACGACGGGCGTCGGAGCCGTCGCCAAGTGGTAAGGCAGAGGTCTGCAAAACCTCCATCCCCGGTTCAAATCCGGGCGGCTCCTCCCTTCAACCCCGCGTCACCGCGGGGTTCGTCGTTTGGGCGCCGGCGGTGCCCGGATCGGTCAGCGGGGAGCGGTGGCGTAGTTGCGGGCCGGGAACGGATCGGCGGCGTCGCGGCGGCCGAGCTCGGCGGGCGTCCACACGGCGCCGCGCTCGGCGAAGATCGCGAGGCCGATGACGCCGACGTTGGCCTCGCCGCCGGACAGGGCGGCGTACGCGGACGCGACCCGGCCGAAGCGGAAGGCGGCGACCTCGTCGTCGCTGCGGCGGAAGCCGTCGATGACCAGCTCGCCGCCGGGATCGACCAGGTAGCCGCGCCGGGCCGGGGACGCCGGCTGACCGTCGATCACGTCGAGGCCGTCGACCGAGACGACGATCTCGAAGCGGGCCCGGCTGCCGTTGCGGACGACGATCTTGTAGCGACCGCCATCGACGCCGGCGATCAGCGCCTGGCTGCCGGCCCAGACGCCGGGCAGCGGGTTGCCGTCTTCGCCGACCAGCGAGATGCCGATCGAGCCATCGCCGGTGCGGGCCTCGAGCGGGCCGACCGCGCCGCCGTAGTACGCGGCCTGGGCCTCGACGCCGGCGCGGTCGTTGTAGCGCAGCGCGACGATGGCCCACGGCTCCTGGTTGGCGCGGGTGAACGGCACCGAGGTGATCGGCGAGTAGGTGTCCTCGCCCCAACTGGTGCCGAGCCCGGGACGCTCGTCGGGGCGGGCCGCCGGCTCGGGGGTGGGCAGCGCGATGGCGTCGCCGCCGGGTGCGCTCCACGGGCTGCCGGCTGAGGTCGAGATCGCCGGGGCGGCGACCGGCCCGTAGACCGGCTGCGCGCTGGCGGACGCGGGGTCGCCGCTCCACGACGGCGCGGTCGTGGTGTAGCCGCGGCCGGCTTGCGACGGCGGGGGCGACTTCATCAGCAGGCCGCCACCGCAGGCAGCGGCGGCGACGGCAGCGAGGGCGGAGACGGCGGCGACGGTGGACAGACGAAGGATCGCGGGCATTACGCTCCTGGTCCACCGCGCGGCACGCGGCGGGGACGGTGGTGGCGGGTGCGGCCGCGGCCACGCGGTCGGCGACCTGCCGTTCCTCCCATCAACGCTCGCCGCCGGCGCCGCTTACACCGGCGTGCCGCGCCAAGCCGGAGTTCAGGGACACGTTCAGAACGGCCAGATGGTCCACGTGTAGTAGGTGCCGGCCAGGGCGACGCCGGTGATCGCCCACGCGGCGGCCAGGCCGAGCACCGCGGCCGGCAGCGGCCGACGCCAGAGCGCGAGACCGAGCGCGGCGGCGACTACGCCGAGCAGCGCACCGCCCGCGCCCCACAGGAGGCCGCCCAGGTAGTTGATGGGCACGCGCGGGGTCGGGCCGCGGGTCCACAGCCACTCGGCCCGGTACTCGTCGAACGTGAGCCGGGGCCAGCCGCTCCAGTCGCACAGCGCGTAGGCCAGGGTCCAGCCGATCACCGCGGCGCACGCGATCGCTTGCACGGTGTGCCAGCGCGGGCGCGCGACCGGCACGGCACCGTCGGTGGGCGGCGCCGGTGCGGCGGGCGGGGCGATAGGCGTGCTCATGGCGGTTCCGGGGCGCGGCCGTGGCAGCGCGCGCAGCCGTGGCCCGTCATCTTGAACGCGATCGCGCCGTCGTGACAGGGCGCGCAGGTCGGCTTGGCCGGCGCCGGCATCGGCTCGTCGGGGTCGGCGCTGGCGCCGTCGGGGCCGCGGGGTCCAGACCCATGGCAGGCGGTGCAGGCCAGGGCCTGGTGGTCGCGGGGATCGACCTGGTGGCGCGCATGATCGAAGGTCGCGGCCACCGACCACAGCGCCAGGCTGCGGCGGCGCCGGCGCTCGTCGACGACGCCGGGCTGATGGCAGCCGACGCACGCGGTGAGCCGGGGTGCCGGGCCGCGATCGACGGCGTGACAGCCGGCGCTGGTACAGGCGCCGTGTCCGCGCGCCGGACGAAGCGCGTGCAGCGCGGTGGTGAGCTGGTGGCAGTCGGCGCACGGCCCGAGGTGGCGCCGGTGCGAGAGGGTGACGCCCAGCTCGGTGTCGTTTGGCGGGCGCTGATCGGCGAGCAGGTGGCGCCACGGCTCGCTGGCCAGGTGGCAGGCGCCGCAGGTGGTCGGGGTCGGGCTGCCGAAGTCGGCGCCGTGGCACGCGCCGTCGCTGCAGGCGGCGTGGGGCGGCGCGGTCGGCTGGCCGCGCCCGTCGAGGCCGTGGCAATGATCGCACGCGGCGATGGTGGTCAGCGCCTCGTGCGCGCGGTGACCGAAACGGGTCTGGGGCGACGGCGGCCACGATCGGTCGGCGGGCACGCCATGGCAGCGCGTACACGCGACGGTGAGCGCGAACGCGGCGGCGCCGTCGTGGCAGCCGCTGGCGCCGCACGCGGCCGCGGTCGGGGTCGGCAGCGCGCGATCGTGGGTGACCCGGATCGCCTGATGACAGGCGGCGCAGGTGGCGGCCGGGGCGGCACCCGCGCGGGCGGCGTGGGCACGATGCGAGTAGGTGCTCGCCACCGACAGCAACGGCGGGCGCAGGTGCGGCCCGGTGTCGGGCCCGATCTCGCTGGGGTGGCATCCCTCGCACGCGGCCATCAGCGGCGCCTGGGTGAGGTGACAACCGGTGCAGCGCGCGTGGGGCCGCGGCGGCGCGGTGACCGGTGGGGCGGCGGTGGCGGTCCCGTGGCAGCGGTCGCACGGCGCGGCGTGGACGGCGTGGTCGAGCTGCAGGCCGTACTCGCGATCGGGCCCGTAGATCACCGACGCCAGCGTCGGTCGCCGGCTCGCCAGGCCGGCCGGTGGATGGCACGCGATGCACACCGCGGGTGGCGGCGACGTCACCGTCGCGGCGGCGCGCGGCGCCGGGCCGTGACAAGGGAAGCAGGCGGCGTGGTCGGGTCGACTGGCCAGCAGGCCGCTGGCGGTCAGGCGGTGACACCCGCTGCACGGCGGGTTGGTCTGACCGCTGACCTCGACCCGGGTCCGGTGCAGGAGGTGGTCGAAGCCGGCCGCCGCGGTCGGCGCGGGTGGCGGCGCGGCCTCGACGTCCACGGCGCCGGCGACGGTCAGCGCGAGCAGCAGGAACCCGAGCGCGAGCAACGCCCGGCTCACAGCGTGCCCTCGGCGACGATGCGCAGGCTCTTGAGCCCGCTGACCTCGGGCGCGACCTCGAGCCCGGTCGTGAGGTCGTACTCGCCGCGCAGGCGCACGCGCTCGGTGATCCAGGCGTCGAGCGTGATCCGGCCGCCGCCGCGGAACCCGCTGTCCTTGATCAGGTCGGTCGCCTCGAGGTCGAGGCCACCGCTGGCGACCACGCCGTCGTCGATGTACTGGTCGGTGTAGCGAGTCTGGCGCCCGTAGACCTCGGCGGTCACCGAGAACTTGCGGGCGCCACCCGAGAACCGGGCCGACACGCCGCCCTCGAACAGGCTGGACTCGCCGACCTTGCCGGGGGTCAAGCTCAGCGGCTGGACCTGATCCTCGACGTCGACCACGATGTCGGCGGGCTCGGGATCGCGGCGGTTGTAGGTGCGCGCCAGGCCGGAGATCCCGAGCGCGAACGTGCGCCGGACCCGGACCTCGAGCGCGCCGCCACCCTCGAGCCAGCCGGCGGCGTACAGGCTCGGCGTCGGATCGGTCGACGAGCGCGCGTCGAAGGCGGCGCCGCCGCTGAGCAGGAGGTCGACGTTGTCGAGCAGCACGGTGCCGGCGCGGGCGCGGATGGTGGCGCGGGGCAGGAGCGGCCCGAGGTCGAGGTAGCGGCGCGCCGCGCTGGGATCGTCGGGGTCGTGACCGTCGCGGTAGGCCAGGTCCCACAGTGGATCGCGGCGGTGGCGGTAGGTGGCGTCGATGACCAGCCGGGTGCGGTCGCTGAGCCGGTAGCGGACGGTGAGCTGCTCGTGGGCGATCGCGCCGTCGAAGGTACGGGCCAACGCGGTCAG
>JAYVSF010000099.1:0-5811 GCA_043775605.1 Myxococcales bacterium | reverse complement strand
CTGTTTGCGCCGCCGGTTCAGAGCGCGCTGCTCGTCACGCTGATCAACCACGCGCTCGACGATCGCCACCGCATCGAGATCGACGACGACCATCCCGATGTGGACGCGTGGGTGACTCAGCAAGCCGAGGGGCTTCGCGAGGAGATCAGGGTCGCACTCGAAGTCAGCGCACAAGCGGAGGTCCTCGAGCCCTCCCACACGGTCGTCGAGGTGACGCGAATGGGGGCCTCGGACTTCGTGCGCAACCCCATCCGGCTCCATCTCGAGGACGCCCGTCAGTTCCTGGAGAGCCCGTTCGTCGTGCTGCTCGAAGACCAGGTCTCCGATCGTGGCTTCCTTGCTCGCGTGATGTCCGAGGAGGAGCGGCAATTTTTTGATCGCCGCGTCGCCGCGGGCTTCATCCGGATCGACCACGGCGGAGGTGTAGGGCCGATGACCCGGCGCATCGCGGAGGAGTCGGCTGCCCCGGCAAACCGGCATCGTCTCTGGCTTCTATTCGACAGCGACGCCATGCAGCCCGGCCAGCCGAGCCGGGATTCCGAGCGCCTCCGGTTGGCGTCGACGCGGGTTCCTCATTACCAACTCCGTCGCCGCTACATCGAGAGCTACCTTCCCCATCCCGCGCTTCAGGCCTGGGCCGCGAATCAGGCGAACCGCCGCATCCGGGAAGAACGCCTGGCGCGGTTTCGCGCGTTCGTCGACATCAGCGAACCCCAGCGGCACCACTACAACATGAAGACCGGTTTCGATGGCGATCAAGGCCGGACCGACAACTCCGCGGGGACGCTCTACGATGACGTCCCGGAGGAGTCGCGGCGGACGCTCGCCGCTGGGTTTGGCGCGGACATCGGCGACCTGTTTCAGAACGGCGCGGTCACCGAGGCGGATCTTCGTCGGGACACCGGCTGGGACGAACTGCGGCCGGTCGTCCTTGACCTCATTGCGCGAGCGCGGTGAACGATGCGCGGACCAGCCCAGACTTCCGAACCGATCATTCAGTACCTGTACCAGTTGATCGACTCCATCCGCGAAGGGAAGCTCTTGATCCCGAGGTTCCAGCGGCCGTTGGTATGGGAATGGGATCGTCAGGCCGAGCTGCTCAGGAGCGTGAAGGACGGAATCCCGATGGGCGCCATGATGGTGTGGCGAACGTCCAAGGACCGGATCCAATGGCAACGGGAGCTCGCTGGGCACAAACTCCCCAAGCCACCGGACAATCAGCCCCGCGAATACCTGCTCGATGGCTTGCAGCGCTTGAGCACCATGTTTGCTGCCCTGCGGGGCTTCGAGAAGGAAGGCAATGAGCCGGCGCGACCGTCGATTGGCTATGACCTCGAAGAGGAGGCGTTCCTGGAGTCTTTCGACCCCGCCAAGGAGCCGCAGGTTGTGCCGCTGAGCGCACTGCCGGATAGCCTCACATTGCTGCGCTTTCAGCGGAAGCTCCCCAAGGACGAACGCTCCGATCAATGGGTGGAACGCTCCGATGCGTTGGCGAAGGCATTCCGCGAGTACAAGGTCCCGGTGATTCCGATCGTGAGCGACGAGTTCGACGTGGCGGCACGAACGTTCAACCTTCTGAATAGCCAGGGCGTACGTATGGGCGAGGCGGACATGATCCACGCGCTCACGTGGTCGCCCAAGTTCGAGTTGCGGGACCGACTCGGATCGCTCCGTGATGAGCTACTTCAGCCGCTCGGATGGGGAGATATCGAGTTCGAGAACATCCTCAAGGTGGTGAAGGCTGAGGCGGACCTCGATCTCTACGAGGAGTCTGTCGAGCAGGTGAGCAAGCTGCTCAAGGACGATCCGGCGGCACTGAATCGCGCGGTCGAGCATCTGGCGCAGGTGGCGACGTTGCTCCGAGAGGAGTGTGGAGTGCGGAGTTGGAGCTTGGTCCCATATTCTCATCAGGCCATTCTGATGGCAGACGCGATTCGCATCGCGCCGACGAAGGGGCGAACGCGTAGGGTCCTGGCTCACTGGTTTTGGGTCACCACCTATGGCGAGATGTTCGCGGGGCTCAGCGGATACCGAATCAATATCGCAATCCGGGATCTGCGAGCGGCAGTAGTCGACGGACGCATCCGCTGGTCAGGCGCCTCCAAGTTTCGCGTGCGCCCTGTTCCTGCAAGCGCCGATTTTCGGGCCGTTCGAATGAAGGCGATTGCGTTGATGCTTGCCCGGAACATCGCCATCGTGGACCCATCGGCGCCTAACCCGTTCGGGACGCTCTCAGACCATGGGCGCAATGCCATGTTCGCGCTCGTGCCGCGACGGCTTCTCTCCAAGGCGAACTCCGCCAGCCCGGCCAACCGCTTTTTATGTGACCCGGACGAGGCACCCCAGCTTCGGCAGCGCGTTCTCAACGGCCAAGCATCCGAGAAGGACCAGGCGGAGCACCTAATCGTAGAGGCAGCCCTTGACGCTGCCCGGACAGGAAGGTGGGATGCGTTCGTCGAGGCGCGTCTCGAAGCCATCGTCGTTCAAGAGGAGCGCTTTGTTGCCGCGATCACGGAGCGCTGCGATCTCGACGGGCCATCTAAGACAAAGAAGGGCCGTTCGGACGACGATGCCTGACGACGTGGTGCGAATCCTGTCAGGTATCGTGCTCGCGCCGGTCACGCGAGGCCGCGAGGGACCAGCTGCCTTCGCCGCCGACGATCACGGCTGGCGGGTCGGCATCGACCTCGAGCAGCTCGCGCCCCGCCGCTTCGACATCGCCGCGCGGATCCTGACCCCGGCCGAGCGCGCCGCGATCGCCGACCTGGTCGGCCGCGAGCGCGACCACGCCGTGATCCGCGCCTTCGCGCTCAAGGAGGCCGTCTAGAAGGCCATCGATCCGTTCCTGCGCCGCCACGTCGGCTTCCTCGAGGTCGCGGTCTGGCCCGACGACACCGGCGCGGCGGCGGTGGTCGGCGACCCATCCTGGGGCCTCGAGCTCGAGGCGGCGTGCTGGCACGGCGACCACGTGCTGTGCACCGCCCGCGCCCGCCGGCGCTGAGCCGGCTCCGGATCCGTACGGGTCCGCCCGGACCGGCGTCGACCCTGCAGCCGGCAGGCGACTGGCTATCGGCAGCCGCGGGAGATCGCCTTGGCGAGCGCGTTGGACGGCTTGACCGTGCGGCCCGAGATGACCTACGCCGCGGTGCCCTTGCGCTTGCCGATGATCGTCGCCTTGACCTGCCAGCCCGCCCGCCGTGGCTTGAGCTTGAGCGTCGAGAGGTCGACCGCGCAGCCGGCGACGCCCGCGGCGATGGTCGTCTCGATCAACCCGATCGCGCCAGTCGGGGACACTGAGCCGGGGACGACGCCGGCGTCACCGATCGGGACCGGCGCGCTGGCCGAGGTCTTGGTCGAGCGGGTCTCGGTGCCGGCCTGCACATCGATGGCGGGGCCCCTGGCCGGCGCGACGTGGACGGTGCCGCGCTGGACCGCGACGACCGTGGCCACACCGTCGTACAGCACCGAGAACTCGGTGCCGCGGTCCGACGCCGTGGCGGTCGGGGTCTTGATGTCGAAGTCAGCGGCGGCGCCGGTGCTGCGGTTCACGTGCGCCGAGACGTCGCCGAGGTTCAGCCACGTGCGCACCTTGAGCACTCGCGTCGCTGGGTCGACCGAGACCTCGTTCAGCAGCACCAGCGACATGGGCTTGATCGTCAACGTCGACCCGTCTTCGAACGTCAGCGTCACGGTCGCCTTGAAGCCGGTGTGGATGCGGTCGCCCGCGCGCAGCTTGGTGCCAGCCACGGCAGGTTCCCATCCCGACTCGTTGCGCTGCATCTCGATCGTCCGACCGGAGATCGCGGTGATCGTCACTGCGCCGGGATGCCGCCGGTCGTGGTCGGCGTCGTCGTGTCCTCAGTCGGCGCCGGGCCGGTCACCGTGCCGGGGTACGACTTGCCGACCCGGGGATCGCCCGCGCCGACCTTGGTGAACGTGAGCGTGCCCGAACCGCTGCAGTCTGGCGCCAGCGTCCACGCGAAGACCCCGGCGTACCCGTCCGCCGTCGTCCAGGTGATCGTCAGCACGCCGCCGGACAGCGAGGCCATCCCGGTCGCGTTGCCGGCGCCGTGCTGTTTGCGCCTTGCCGCTGTCCTCGATGGTCCACGCGGTCGACGCGACCTCGGTCTGCTCGGACCACGTGCCGGCCAGGTGGCAGCTCGGCGCGGCGCGAACGCTGGCCACGCCGGCGAGCGACATCGCGATGGCCACCCCGACGGCAAAGACCCCGCGTGCCGCGCTCCGTCCGATTGTCCCCATGCCTCTCTGCGTACGTGGAGGCCGGCGGCGAGTCAAGCCGGATCAGGGCGGCGGGTCGTCGGTCGGCGGCACCGGGATGGTGCCGCTCTTGGCGGCGGCCCGCTCGGTCCGGTAGGTGGCGATGATCGACGCCACCACGCCGGCGACGATGAAGCCGGCGATGATCAGGAGCGACACCACGTTCGAGATCTGGACGTGGCCGTGGCCGATCATCTTGGCGCCGATGAACATCAACAGGCCGGCCAGCGCGTACTTCAGGTAGTCGAACTTGGCCATCGCGCCAGCCAAGAGGAAGTAGATCGAGCGCAGGCCGAGGATGGCCATGATGTTCGAGGTGATGATGATGAACGAGTCCTGGCTGACCGCGAGGACCGCCGGGATCGAGTCCAGCGCGAACACCACGTCGGTGAGCTCGACCACCACCAGCACCACCGCGAGGATGGTCAGGGCCCGGCGGCCGTGGCTGTCGATGATCGTGAACCGGCCGCCGTGATCGCCGTCGACCACCCGCACGAACCGGCGCAGGGCCCGGACCGTGAAGCTCTTCTCGAGGTGATCCTCGTCGGCCTCCTCCTCGCGCAGGAGGCCGATGCCCGAGTAGATGAGGTAGGCGCCGAAGAAGTAGAAGATCCAGGTGAAGTGCCGGGTCAGCCAGACCCCGCCGCCCAGCATGCTGCAGCGGAACACGACCGCGCCGATGATCCCCCAGAACAGCACCCGGTGCTGGTAGCGGGCCGGGATCCGGAACGACCGGAAGATCAGCGACATCACGAAGATGTTGTCGACGGACAGCGCCTCCTCGAGGAGGTAAGCCGAGAGGTAGACCACCGTGGCGTCGGCGCCGGTGGTGACCTTGCCGTTGGCCGCAGGCGGGTTGGCGCCGAGCAGGTGGTATTCGTAGATCGCGAACACCACGCCGGCGAACCCGAGCCCGAGGGCGACCCACCACCCGGTTTTGCGCAAGGCCTCGCGGAAGGTCAGGTCCTTGGGCGTGCGGCTGGTGACGCCGAGATCGATCGCCAGCGCGGCGGCGACCAGCGTGAAGAAGCCGACCCAGAACCAGATCATGAAGGCCTGATCGCCATGGGTTGCCTAGCTTGCCGGCAAGCGCGGACGCTGGCAAGGCGACGAGCCCGCGAGCCGGCGTATGCGGTCATACACTGGCGTCAGGATGTCGCGGGCCCCACGCGGGTCTGGTTGGCGACCCAAGCCAGGTAGGGCAGGTGGCCGGCGATGGCCGGCAGGACGATGGCCTCGGGCAGCTCGTACGGGTGGAGCTCGGGCAGCCGGGCCAGCAGCGCCAGCAGCCGATCCTTGGTCGTCTTGATCACCGCGAGGGTCTCGGCGTCGTCGCAGATCGCGCCCTGCCAGCGGTAGATCGAGCGCACGCTCGGCACCAGGTTCACGCACGCGGCCAGCCGCTCGTCGACGAGGGTGCGGGCCAGCGCCGCGGCGCGGTCGTCGGCCGGCAGGGTCGACAGCACGACGACGACCTCGGATTCGACCTCGGATTCGACCTCGGATTCGGGCTCGGATTCGGGCTTGGGTTCG